>JASLEQ010000460.1 GCA_030151135.1 Candidatus Sulfotelmatobacter sp.
GGCCCCATTATGTTTCGCAGTGCCTCTGTACTGTTTGTGGTGACAGATTTCTCGGTCATCCGTCTCTTCCCTTGTAGTCCTAGGGGAGTCGCGAGATTCCCCTCAGTATTACAAGGTGAATATGGATACAGCCAAGCTTGAGTTTTTACGCGGCACTCTCGATGTCCTCATTCTGAAGTCGCTGGTCTGGGGACCGCAACACGGCTATGCGATCACGAACTTCATTCTTCGGCAGAGCGATGAGGCCCTGCTGGTGGAAGAAGGCACGCTCTATCCCGCGCTGTGGCGCTTGGAAAGCAAGGGGCTGCTCTCGGCTGAGTGGGGGCTTTCGGAAAACAACCGGAAAGCGAAGTTCTACCGGCTCACGACGGAGGGCCGCCGAGCCCTACGCCAGGAGATCAAGACCTGGCAAGCTTATGCCGCAGCCGTCGCGAAGGTGCTGGCCGCAACGCAACTGCCCGAACCCGAGGAGGCCCGATGACAACGACACCGTTCTGGCGACGCTATGCCCGCTTCTTCGGACCCGATCCTGCCGCCGATGTGAAAGATGAACTCGCCTTCCATCTCCAGGCCAAGACGGACGATCTGATCCGGCAGGGCCTGTCTCCCGATGCCGCTCGCAAGGAAGCCGAGCGGCAGTTTGGCGATGTTCGGGCGGTGGAGCGCGTTGGGAAACAGATCGGGGAGAAGTCGGAAAAGCGACGACGCGTGGGAGATTACTGGAGCGACTTGCTGCATGACGTGCGCTACACATTTCGCACTCTTCGCCGCGATCCCGGATTCGCCGCTGTCTCTTTACTAATTCTTGCCCTCGCAATTGGAGCAAATGTCGCGGTCTTCAGCGTTGTTAACACAATCCTCCTGCGGCCACTTCCATTCCCGCACTCCAACGAACTCGTGTGGATCGCGCCTCCGCCTTCGGAGTGCGGCTGGTCGTGTGCGACTTACACCGCCGACGCGTATGAAGAATTCAACTCCATGAGCCGCGCGTACGAAGGAATCACCGGATATTTTGCCTTCAGTACGAAAGACAATGTGCGGCTTACAGGTTACGGTGAGCCCAAGCCTGCCACGAGCATCTTAGTGGTCGGCAACTTCTTTCAGGTTCTGGGAGTGCATCCCGCAATCGGACGATTGTTCTTGCCGGAAGAGACACGCCGTGGCTCGCACCAAGTGGCACTGTTGGCCAACGCGTACTGGCGGCACCAGTTCAACGCCGACCCAGCCATTGTAGGCAAGGCTATCGAGTTGAACGGAGCATCGGTAACCGTAGTTGGCGTCTTGCCCGACAACTTTGACTTCGGTTCGGTCTTTTCTCCAGGGGAAAGGGTCGACCTTTTCACGCCATACATCCTGGATAACTGGCGCGACGATGGGAACGATCTCACGATGATCGGACGTCTCAAACCCGGCATCACTCTTGCGCAAGCCCTCGACGATGCGAATCGGGTTGCGCCCGACATATACTTCAACACGAAATATCCGGAGACCAAAGGCCGCTACAAGGGTGCCCTTGTTCCCGTGTGGCTCAAGGACTATGTCACTGGAAAGCTGCACCGCTCGCTCATCGCGCTGTGGTTCGCGGTCGGGACGATTCTGTTAATTGCAGGCGTCAATCTCTCGAACCTGCTTCTAGCACGATCTGCCGCCCGGGCGAAAGAGTTCGCCATGCGCGGCGCGCTGGGAGCGAGCCAGGGGCGCATCATCCGGCAACTGCTGATGGAGAGCCTTGTGCTCTCTGGCGCGGGTGCCGTGCTAGGACTCGGACTGGCCTTCGGAGTTATCCGCTGGCTGGCGCATCAAGGATCGCTGGCTCTCCCACTCCTGAACTCGTTACAGATCGACGGACAGGTTGTGGGATGGACCGTTCTTGTCGCGGCTGTAACTGCAGTGATCTTCGGACTTCTCCCGGGGCTGCGCATGGCGAGCGGCAATCTGCAGGAAGTGCTCAAAGATTCCGGGGCCGGAGCAGGCCTCGGCCGCAAGCATGAACGGATTCGTGCGGCTCTTGTCATTTCAGAAATTGCTCTGGCGTGCGTACTGCTGGTGAGCGCCGGACTGCTGCTGCGGAGTTTCTCGCGAGTGCTCGAGGTTGATCTCGGATTCCAGCCCGATCATGCCTCTTTCATGAGCGTGGAATACGACGATAGCGCTCCAACCAACGAGGCCTCCTTCGCCAAGCGCACGGAGATCTTTCAACAGGTGTTGGCACGGGTGTCCGCGATTCCGGGCGTGCAGGCGGCTGGAATCTCCGACAACTTACCTCTCGGCTCGAATCGCTCTTGGGGCACGCCAGTACCCAAGGGAAAGGTATTCGCCCCGGGTGAACTTCCGGAGCCACTGGTCTATGTCATTACGCCCGGATTCTTTGGCGCCATGGGGGTCCGATTACAGGGGCGCGACTTCACTTGGGCCGACGGGCCGAAGAGCGAGAGGGTGATCATCATTAATGCATCGATGGCGCGGCGTTTCTGGCCGGGAGAAGATCCGGTCAACAAGATTCTGCTGACCGATGGTGGCAAGGAAGAAGACCGCGTCATCGGCGTCGTGGATGACATTCATGAAGAGAGCGTGGAAAGTAATGTAGGCGCGCAGGTCTATTTCCCGTGCACGCAGCAAGTGCCTTCGCGCGCGCAATTGGTCGTGCGCAGCAGCCTGCCGGGGTCGTCACTGGCGCCGTCGGTGCTGCGCGCGCTGCGAGAACTGAATCCGAATCAACCGGCGTCGGAGTTCCGGCCGATCCGGACGATTGTGGATCATGCGGTCTCGCCGCGCCGATTCTTCATGCTGCTGGTCGCGACGTTTGCGGGGCTCGGTCTGCTGTTGGCGACGCTTGGAATCTACGGCGTGATTTCGTATTCCGTTACGCGCCAGACGCCCGAGATCGGAGTCCGGATGGCGCTGGGGGCGACCGCGGGGCGCGTGCAGCGGCAGGTTTTGGCGAACACACTTCGTTTGACTGGGATTGGCATTGCGATTGGGACCGTGCTCGCGATTCTGGTGGCGAAGGCGATTGCATCGCTGCTGTTTGCGACCTCCCCGTGGGACTTTGCAAGCTACGGGGGGATGGCGGTGGCGCTGCTGTTTGTGGCGCTTGTGTCGGGGTACATTCCGGCGCGGCGGGCGTCGGCGATCAATCCGATGGTGGCGTTGAGGAATAACTGAAGACACCAAGGTTTTACGTCGTTATCCTGAAGGCCCGCGTCTTCGCCAGCGGCCGAAGGATCTGGAGTGGAGGGCCTGAGCGGTCACACGCGAGATCCTTCGCTCCGCCTGAAAAACGGTTGCGCTCAGGATGACGCCAGTTCAAATTGGCCACTACGCCATTACCACTACCCTTGCCTTTCCGGGTAAGCTCCTGCATAATAATAGTTTGTCTTGACCTCGCCGGACTCTTCCGGAACAAGGATATACGTCACGTGTTAATGATTCGACTGTCGCGCATGGGTGCGCGCAAACAACCGCATTACCGAATTGTGGTGATTGAGAAGGCGCGGGCGCGCAATGGGCGTCCGGTGGAAGTGGTGGGGACATACAATCCCCGCACCAATCCGGCCAGCATTGAGCTGAAGCGCGAACGTGTGGACTATTGGGTATCGAAGGGCGCGCAGATGTCGGAGCGGGTGAACAAGATTTATGCGAAGGCCCCAGCCACGGCGCCGGCTCCTGCCGCTTAAGACCTGAGTTTCCGATCGTCCGATGGACGATCGTCAGATTCAAGATCTTAAGATTAAAGATTGTCCGCGGATTTCCGAGTTTCTATCTCGTTTCCACAGTGAGAATTTATGCCTGAGCCGTCTGGAGATATTTGTGCGCTCCTTGAGTTGATCGCGAAAGAGCTGGTCGACGCGCCCGAGGAAGTCTTTGTCGAGAAATTCGACGACGGCGTGATCGAACTGGAAGTCGCCGAGAACGATGTGGGCAAAGTGATCGGCCGCCAGGGACGCACGGCGCGGGCATTGCGTGCCTTGTTGAGCGCTGCCGGACATCGGGCGCACAAGCGGTATCAGCTCGAGATCATCGAGTAGGGATTGTGACTGACCGCGGAGATTCCCATGCCTCGCAAAATCGGCGAGACATGGGGCATCCCACTTCGATGGGGCACCCTAGGGCCGATGCGTTTGTTACTTTGGCCCGGGTGGTGAAGACGCAAGGCCGCATTGGCGAAGTTGCCGCCGAAGTTCATACGGATGTTCCGGATCGCTTCAGTATCGGGATGAAGCTTTCAGCGCTGGCGAAATCAGGCGACGCGCGGCGCGAAGTTGAGATCGAGGATCTTTGGCCGCACAAGGGCCTGCTGGTTTTGAAGTTTGTCGGGATCGACTCGATCAATGATGCCGAACCGCTGATCGGATCGGAGTTACAGGTTCCCGGTGAGCAGCGAGCCGAACTGGAGCAAGGCTGGAATTACGTCAGCGATCTGGTTGGATGTGCGGTGCTTGATGCCGGGCGCGAGATCGGGAAGATAGAAGACGTGCAGTTCGGGGCAGGTGAAGCGGCGTTGCTGATCTTGGCCGGTCCGGATGGCAAGAAGTACGATGTGCCGTTTGCCGAGGCGTATCTCGAAAAGGTGGACCTGAAGGAAAAGCTGGTTCGCATGAAGCTTCCCGAGGGCATGCTGGAAGTGAATGCGCCGCTAAGTGCAGAAGAGAAGAAGCAGCAGGGCGGCTTTGATAGGGCGCCGCTTAAGCCGCGCGGTAAAGGTTCAATTAAATAACGGCATTCGGCGCGGCTTCAAGCCGCGCCCTTTCAAGTCAATCGGGTTCGCAAAATGAAGGCCGACATTGTTACGATTTTCCCGGACTTCTTTCGCGGGCCTCTGGATTACGGGATTACGCGCCGGGCCGGGGAGATGGGCCTGGTGGAAATCAAAGTCCACGATCTGCGGGAGTTCACGCATGATCGGCACCGCACTGTGGATGACCGTCCATTTGGCGGCGGCGAAGGCATGGTGCTGAAGCCGGAACCGATCTTTGAATGTTTGGAAAAGATGCAGGTTGCTCCGCGTGAGCAGCGGCTTTCGGGTGCGGCAAAGGAAAGCGTCATCGTGCTGTCGCCGCAAGGCGAGCCCTTCACGCAGAAAGTCGCGTCTGAGTTAGCGGCGCTTGATCGCATCGTCCTGATCTGCGGACGGTATGAAGGTGTGGACGAGCGCGTCTCGGCGTTTCTGGCGGACCGCGAGATTTCGATTGGTGACTACGTGCTGAGCGGCGGAGAGTTGGGCGCGGCGGTGATTATCGAAGCGGTTACGCGGTTGCTTCCGGGTGCTGTCGGCAACGAGGCTTCGACGCGGCAGGAAAGTTTCACGACGCGCGAGGCGGATGGCGACGTTGCGGAGACCGAAGGGCCGGATTCGACTTGCGGCTCCGGCGGATTGCTGGATTATCCGCACTACACGCGGCCAGCGGATTTTCGTGGGATGAAGGTGCCGGAGGTGCTGATCAATGGCAACCACCTGGAGATCCGGCGCTGGCGCCGCGAGCAGGCATTAAAGAAGACGCTGACGAACCGTCCGGATTTGATGGAGGGCGTGGAACTCAGCAAGGAAGACAGAAAAGTTCTGGAACGAGCCAAGAGTTCCTTATAGTTCTGAGTAGATGTGGTGGCGGGGAGTGCATAGGTCCTTCGCTTCGCTCAGGATGACAAGCATTTCACAAGATTTCAAGGAATCAACGAAGGGTAACGACATGTCAAACCTGATTATCGAAAAGCTGCTTGCGAAAACACAACGTACCGACATCCCGGCGTTCCGCCCTGGAGACACGGTCCGCGTTCACGTAAAGATTAAGGAAGGCGACAAGGAACGCGTGCAGGCGTTCGAAGGCGTGGTGATCAAACGCGACAACGGGCCGCAGGCCAGCTTTACTGTGCGCAAGATCAGCTTCGGACAAGGCGTGGAGCGCATCTTCCCGATTAACTCCAAGGTGGTGGATAAGGTCGACCTGATCCGGTCGTCGAAGGTACGCCGCGCCCGGCTATTTTACCTGCGCGGGTTGCGCGGCAAAGCGGCACGTCTGCGCGACGTCGAAAAGACTGTGCAGGCGTAGGCAGCTTGCGATCTCTGGGCTGATCCTCGTTCGCGCGAGGGTCAGCTCGACTATCCTGCAGTGATACCTGTCTCGGCGCCGAAGAATCCTCCGGATTTATTCTTCTTCTGCTGCTCGGCATCAAAATCTTTTTGGGTGCCGACGAAGAATTCGATTTTCCCGCCCACCGAAATACCGTCGCCCGTGGTGAATATTCGCTGCGAAAATCCCCAGACCTGACCGTCGCTGGAGTTATGAAAAACGACATGGGCATGGTTGAGCAGCGTTGAAGTCTCTACTTTTCCGGTGCGCGGTACTTCTATGAGATAAGCGCCGTCTTGTATCGGGAGTGGCGGGGCATCGCGAACCCCCATATCGAGAAGGACATTGCCGTTGAATCCAGCAGGGATTTGCACGATGACCTGCTCGGAGACAGGCTTCTTCGTGCAAGCGAGAGTGATTGTCAGGATTGCGAACAGGGCAGCCGCGGCAAATCTGCACATCATCCGTTTACCTCTTCGGCAGGTATGGACAGCACCGTAGGTGGAGACTTCTCGGAACGGCGAACGGGGACGCGCGCCATGATCTCGGTCCCGCGGACGGAGGAATGAATTTCGAGCGTTCCACCGACTTCCCGAACACGCTCAGTCATGCCGGCCAAACCGACGCCGCCGGCCGTCCCTTCGTCTTTCAATTTCTGCAATGCCGAGGCCGGGATGCCCCCGCCATGATCGCGCACCGTGAAGGTTACATATTCTCCAGAATTCGTCAGGCTAACGTCGGCCTGTTTTGCGCCCGAATGCCGATGGACGTTGGTCAGGCCTTCCTGGAGTGCGCGAAATAACACCAGTTCCGTGGTTTGGTGGAGGCGAGGGATTCCCTCCTGAATATGCAAATTCACATGGATGCCGCTACGGCTGGCGAATCCTTCGACGAACCAGCGTATGGCGGAGTTGAGTCCCGCTTCATCGAGGAGCGGCGGATGCAGAAGATGCGAGATGGTTCGCGTTTCACTGATGGCATCGTCAGCGAGTTTGAGGCAATCCTTGACGACGGCGTCTCCTGGAAGTTTGCGAGCGAGGAGGGAGACGGCCATTTTGATGGCGGCGAGGTGCTGGCCGACGGAGTCGTGCAATTCTCGGGCAAACTTGCGGCGTTCTTCGTCCTGCAAAGTCAGCAGGCGGGCGCTGAGATTACGTTGTGCGGTTTCAGCGCGCGTGCGCTGCTGCACCTGATCCATGATCATCCGGTGGTGGACGAGGAACAAAATGAGCGCGAGGAACAAGCTGGTAACGAGCACGGCGCCGGTAGCGACGAAAGAGGCTCTTTCGCGCTTCTGGCGCTCAATCAGCAGACGTTGTTCTTCCGCCTGCATGGCACGCACCAAGGCTTCAGTTTCGTCGGCTACCAGCATCATTCCGTGATTGATCGGCGCCTGGAGTTCGGGAGTCGATTTACCCAAGCGCCTGAGTTGCACCGCCTGATCCATCAAAGCAATACGACGATCTGTTACCTCGGCCAGTTGCTGCCAGGCGACCTGCTGCGTCACGTTATCAGCCGTCAACTGACGAATATTAACGAGTTCATTTCGCACGGCGATGACGGCATCTGCCTGGCGAGCGAGCACGGCCGGATCCCCGGAGTCGACATATTCGGAGCGGAGGCGTCCGGCCCTGCCAAACATGGTGAGGTAGCGGTCAAGGCTGTGCTGGGCGTCGAGCGTGTGGCGCACCCATTCTGTGGTCGTCTGCAGGCGAGCCAAGGCGAAATAGGCAGCCGAGGTCGTAAGCAGGAGGAAGACGATCGCTGCGACGAGGACTGCCTGAGCTTTCCGGGTCGAAGACATAGGGCCGGGGTTGGGATATTTTAACCGAGCGCCCCACTGCCATGTCCGTGCCTTAGGCGATTCTGGGCACATTCGACAGAAAGGGTCCACGAACCGTGGACCCAGAGTCAAATTCTTTGAAGCAGCTTCCGGACGGCGTCAGGCGGCTTTCTTCTTTGGGACCTTTGCGCCTTTCTTGCGAGCTTCCGACAATCCGATCGCTATGGCCTGCTTGCGGCTCTTCACTTTTCCGCCTTTACCCCCCGGACCCGATTTCAGAGTGCCATGCTTTTTGCGGCGCATTGCGCTCGCCACCGTCTTGCCGGCGCCCTTGCTGTACTTGCGTCCTGACGACTTTTTGCGACCCGACGACTTTTTTGTTCTGGCCATGCAGTTCCTCCGTGAAGCTTAGAGAGAAAGTTGCGGCTGGAAGGTTGTCGCAGGGAATTCATTTAGACATTCAGGCATTTAAATATTTACCCACTTAAGTAATGAAGGCCGAGCGGCTATGCGGCGTGCTGACGCTTGATGAGGGCGGCGACTTTTTTCAGATCGCGCACCAAATCGCGTCTGCCTTGTTCGCGGGCGTCGCTGTCGGGCGCGCGCAAGATTGACGCTGGATGGGCCGTCGCCATTACATGAGGAGCGAGACCGCTTTTTATCAGCGTGCCGCGATCGCGCGTGACACGAAAATCCTTTCCCAGCAAAGCCTGCGCTGCGCTCGCGCCCAGACAGACCACGACGGCGGGCCGGACCACCTGCAGTTCGGCGTCGAGCCATGGACGACAGGCTTCGATTTCAGAGTGCCGCGGCTTCTTATGGATACGACGCTTGCCGCGCTGCGCCGCTTCCCACTTGAAATGTTTCACCACATTGGTGACATAAACTTCGGCGCGATCGATTCCGACCTCCGCTAACGCTTCATCCAGCAAGCGACCGGCAGGGCCGACGAACGGATGCCCGGCGCGATCTTCGCTATCGCCAGGCTGCTCGCCGACAAACATTACCTGCGCGTTCCCTGGTCCTTCGCCGAAAACAGTTTGTGTGCCCAGCTTCCAGAGATCGCAAGCCTTGCAGGATTTTGACGCCTGCTGAAGCACCGGCAGCGTAGGAGAAGGAGGGATGAGCGCGGCAGCACCTTGCGATGATTCCGGCTGTGGACGCGGCTTGCGCGGAGTTTTGGCGGATTCGCGCGGCATTGCAAGTTGGTTGTCGGAGAGTGCTGCCGGGTTGGCTGAAGAGCGCTTTCGCGAAGGAAGAGAAAAAGCGGTGAAAGAAAGGGATGGCTATTTCTGTATTGACATTGGTGGTTCAGCGGGGAGGCTGACCAATGGTTCAGTTACTTAGGTGACGTACCAAATCGGGAATTGAGGCACTACATTTCCCGAAGTGGGTAAGTTCCACGTACGGCAGGGTCCCAGTTGGATTTCTCAGTAAGTCCACCTAACAAAGTTTCAGTTGGATGTTCAAGCAAGACCGACTCGCACGATCACATTGACTAGGAGTTGTCCCAGACATGAAATATTTCGCGTCACTTTGCGCCATAGTGCTCGCGGGATCGATGCCAGGCTTCGCAGCCTCCGCCCATCCCACAAGCATGCATGCTCAATATCAAAATCAATTTCACTTTCAACCAACGAAGAAACGTGCTGCGCAGATCGCGGCACACAGCCGCGTCCGTCCGCAGGCTCACGATTTGGGCAAGCTGCACGGACCGGAGGCGGCGGTGGGAGCCCACGTGGGGGGTTCTCATCCCTCAACGGCGAAGAATGTTCGCCGACACACTTTGAATCCGCCGACTGGGAAGACTGGATTCTTGTCGGCGCTCGACATACCGGCGGGAAACGCCACCTACTCCGTCAGGACTTATTACGCGGCAGTATCGGGCGATTTCAATGGCGACGGAACGCCCGATATGGCGACCGAAGTTGATACGTGGGATGGCACTACCCAGGCGTATGGCATCTCGGTCGTGTTGAGCAACGGCGACGGAACTTTCAAAACTGCCGCTATCACTCCCATCACCGACACCTGCGCGGCCCTGCAGGTTGCGGATGTGAACAACGATGGCAAAGCTGACCTGATCATTGCTCACCAGCCGAACAATTGCGGCAACACCAACACGCAGCCCACGTTTGATGTTTGGATCAGCAATGGCGATGGAACATTCACGCCCAGCACAAACACCACCAACAACACCGTAGCAGCCAGTGGACTGGCCGGCGGAACTGCTGCCGATGTGAATAATGACGGCAACATCGACATTGTGTTGGTGGACGATGGAAATCCAGCCAACGTGTGGACGTTGACCGGCAACGGCGACGGGACCTTTAACGCGGCTACATTCGTGGCGCTGAGCGGAGAAGCGGGTTACAACACCGTAATCGCCGACCTCAACGGCGATGGGGTCCTTGATATTGCGGACAACGACTATATCTCGAAACAACTCACAGTCTACCTGGCAACATCGCCCACAACGTATGCCGCGGGGGCTCCTTATGCCACCTCGGATAATAACTACAACGCTTGCCACTGGAGTGGATCCGGAATGGCCGTGGGGGATCTAAACGGCGACGGCAAGCCCGAGCTCGTAAATGCTAACTGCAGCGAGTCTGGCAACGACATCACCGTGTACGTAAACAACCTGGACGGAACCTTTGCCACAGGCGTCTATTACGACGGCGCGATGAGCGGGGGAACGAACTCCGGAGCAGCCAACGTTTACACCGAATCTGTTGCGATCGCCGACGTCAATGGCGATGGTTTCAGTGACATCATTGCCTCCAATGAATACAGCGGCGACGTTACCGTTCTGCTCGGAAGTGCGAGCGGCACCGTGACTGTGCCAACGGTTGGCTATGCTGTCGGAGGTTATCCTTACACCGCCGCAGTTGTCGCTGACTTCAATAACGACGGCCGTGCGGACATCGTTGTTCCTGACGAGATCGGCAGCTTCGTCTATCTCCGGGGATACGGCGACGGGACTTTCCGCGCTTCGCACAACTATTACGCGCCAACAACCAGCTACGCCTATGGTTATGCAATCGCCAGCGGCGATTTCAACAACGATGGTCACCCGGACTTTGTAATAGGAGACTATTGCTGGAGCTGTTCCTCGCCAATGGGCATCACAGTATTCTTGTCGAATCCCGACGGCAGCATGCAGGCTGGCATGAATTTCGGGCAGTCCAATTACTTCTACGTGGCCGTGGCGGATTTCGACCACGACGGATACCTTGACATTGCAGCCACCGACGAAGCCAACGGAGTAGTACAAATCTTCAACGGTGACGGCACCGGTAATTTTAAGGTAGGTTCTTCGTTCGCAACGGATATCGCGAGCAATGAGCCCTACGGAATCTGGGTGGGCGACTTCAATAAAGACGGCCATCCAGACCTCGCGATCGCCAACTATGGCGCCAGCGATATTGCTATTCTGCTGAACGATGGCTCGGGTAACTTCCCGGCTCCCCTTCCGATCACACTGAGCAGTTATATTTGGGAAGGTGTCGGAGTAGCCGACATCAACGGCGACGGCAATTTGGACCTAGTTGCCCCGTTGTATAACACAAACAACCTCGCTGTGCTTCTAGGAAATGGCGATGGATCATTCCAGGCGGAGCAGGATGTCGCCATCAGCCAAACCACCACGGCCTATCCGCAGCAAGTCGCCCTCGTCGACCTCAATGGCGATGGCAAGCTTGATGTGGCAGCGACGCTGGACGCGGGTAGCGGAC
>JASLEQ010000491.1 GCA_030151135.1 Candidatus Sulfotelmatobacter sp.
CCTACTGCGCCCGAAAAATCAATCACGCTGTAAGGCTGGCCGCTTTGCAATACTGTGAGACCCGTAAGTGACCAGTCGTTCACCACCTTGCCAAGCAGCGAGTTTTTGGCGGCCGTGTTCGGGACGCGAAAGACATAGTTGAAGTTCAGCACGTGGGTCCGATCGAAATCCGCGGAGGCATACGCTTCGCGAAGATTCAAGGGATTGTTGCCGTTGTAGAACAGCCCCAGGCCGCTCTGCTCGTCGAGCGTGTGCGAATAGGTATAGGACACTCCGACTTGGAGACCACGACTCATGCGTTTATCCACATGAACCTGGACAGCGTCATATGCATCCACTCCAGCGGCGATGTAGTCGATCGACTCGGCCGCGTAGCCGATGTAGGGAACGCGCAAGTCGACGTTGCCGCCTTCGTAGTTGGCCAGGTAGGGTGTACCGTCATCCAGCATGGCTCCGCCGACGTTATACCCGTAGCTGTACTTCTGCGCATAGGGGCTGCCTGCCAGGAGGGGATTGGACGGTGAGGCGATATTCGGCTGATTGAATGGCACCGGAATGACCTGGTGACGTCCGCGATTGCCCACGTACCCCATCTCGATGGCGAGATCATTCCGCGGTTGCCACTGCAAATCCAACGTGTAATTCATAGTGTACGGAAGCTTGTTGCGCCGGTCGTACACGCCCAGTGAGATTGGCTGCCCAGCATTCACGATCCCTGCGGCATTGGGTAAATAGTTGTTGAGATCGGAGGCCTTTGGATTACTCGGGGGCGGCAGCAGCGAAGTTCCGTATGGATTCTCCAGGTCGCCGGCGGTATCTGACGGTGTTCCGACTTCAAGTCCCGTATCCGGGTCCACCGCCCCGCCACAAGTGGGCAGGTAATAGTAGAGATAAGTCACCGTTGCTGCGGGGCAGCTGGAGACGTTGACGAATGGAAGTTGCTGATTGACGCCGAACGGCCCGCCGGTGACTGTACCGATGGCATATCCGGGCGAGAAGTAGCTGAACAATTCGCCGCGATCGTAATACATGCCCCCGCCGGCTCGGACAACTACCTTGTTGTGGAAGAAGCCCGGCTGCCAGGCAGCACCGAGCCGCGGCGCAATACCCCATTGTCTACCCGTGAGCGTCGTCGGGCTTACGCCCTGCGTTCCGTTCTTGTTATTACCAGCAATAATCAGTCCGGAGTTCTCAAGCGTATCGGAAGGGACATCGTACTTATAGGTCTTGGCGTCGAAGTTAAACAGACGTCCGTACTTCTCCGTTAACCCGCCATCCCAGTCGTACCGTAACCCAGCCGTCAACGAGAGCGTAGGTGTGAGTTGCCACTTGTCTTGGAGGTAGGTGCCGAGCTGATTGGCGCGATAGTACCGGCTTGCGTCTCCCTGCAGGAATGAACTCACGTAGAAACCCGTGGCCGAACTGCCGGGAGTTACGAACCCCTGGGCAAACTGGCTGAAATCATCCGTGGCAATCGTGCCTGTGCCCGTACGTTTGTCAATCGTATTCAGTTGCGTATAGCTGTAGCTGGCTCCGAAGCTGAGCGTATGTTTGCCGAGAATCCAGATAGCGTTTCCTGACGGGGACCAGCGGTTCTGAAATACACCGGTGTTTGCTGCCTGACCTTCGGCATTCGGGCCGATATTCAGAATAGCCGTCGACGTGCCAAGGGGCTGATAGCTTCCCAGAACGTTGTAGACTGACACACCGGGGAAATACTTAGAGCCGAACATGTTGATAGACGCCGTACCTGCCGCACCTCCGGGGATGGCATCCGGCCCGAACGCCTGTTCATTGTCGCCCCAGATTTTCTCGCGAATGAATCCGAATGTCTGCGTTGTGCTTAGGTTGGTCTTCAGGTTGAGCGTGTTTGTAATCGAGGCCACCTGCGAGCCCGCGTCTAGGTGCTCCGAGAAACCGGGTACGCTGGAATACGAGAAAGGCGCGATGGCCGGATCGTGCTGATAGAAGTACTTCAGGGCCACCGTATCTTTGCCGGTAGCGTTGTAGTCGATATCGCCGACCGCCATGTCGGCCTTGAATCGCCCTGTGCCCGGAATGAATGCGTTGTCAATGTGGGCGACCGTTGGCGTCTTGCCTAGAGCAGCCAAAGCATCGTTGGGAATGAGCCACTTGCCCGGTTCGCCGGGAAGAGCCGGCGAGTTGAACAGTGCGAGTGCCGTGCGATCGATTTGCGCAGAGGTGATGTTCGTACCAAAGGAATTATTAGCCACATCCGCGAGCGCTGATGCAGAGCGATCATCCGTAAGGCCGACAGGAACATCGATCACTGAATCACCGATCTCCTGATCCGACACCTGCAGATGCTGGTATGCCAGGAATCCGAAGAGCTTGTCCTTGATAATCGGACCTCCGACATTGCCGCCGACAACGTACCGGTGCAATTGCGGCACCTTGTTGTAAGCGGGAATATCGTCATCCTGGTTGAAGAAGAATGGCGCCGCATTGAGCCAGCTGCTGCCGCGATGCACGTAAGCCGACCCGTGATACTGATTGGTTCCCGATGCCGTGCTCATATCGATGTGCGCTCCGGACGTGGAGCCTTGTTGGGCATCGTACATCGACGCGTTCACACGAACTTCGGACAGCATCTCGGGAGCGGGCGTCGGAATTGCATTGCCGATGGAAAGGTAGATGGATGCAAGGGTCTGAATCACCCCGCCTGCGCCGGTGCTCGAGGACACGCCGGTACTGTTGATGACGCGCGCCGAAGGCACCTGGCTGGTGCTCTTGCCATTGAACAGATTGCTCGCGTCGACGCCATTGAGAAGAAAGCTGTTGGAGGTATCACGTTGGCCGTTGGACCAGATCGGAGCGTTACCAAGCCCGCTGACCGCGCCGGTTCCACCGGGAAGCTCGGCGTTCACGCCCGTGGAGAGAATCGCGACTCCGGTGAAACTACCGGTCGACAACGGCACCGACTCGATTTGACCGGTATCGAGCACGTACCCATTGGTTGTGTCCACCGCGTTCATCAGCGGAGTGGCATCCACTTCGATGGTTTCGCCCTTCGCCGCGGCCACGCGCAATTGCGCGTTTACGGTGGCCGTGCGATTGGCCTGTACGGCTATGTGTGGCGTCTTCTGGATGTCGAATCCGTCAGCCGTATATGTCAACGTGTAAGTGCTGATGGGGAGATTGACAAACGTGTAGATGCCCGATGGATTGGTTTTGGCGGTGCGTTCGGCCCCGGTATTCTCATCGAGTAACGAAATCGAAGCGTTGGGAATGACTCCGCCCTGCGGGTCCGTCACTTCACCGTTAATGGCGCCGAGAGTCTGCTGTGCCCGCACCCAGGGGCCACACAGCGCAACGACCGCCAGGATTGCAAGCAGCCGGACAAGCAGGAAAGATGCAGATCGCACGGAATATTTCAATGTCTCAGCCTCAAGAATAGGGATTTCCCCTCGGGTCTTTTGAGCACTCTCAGAAGCCCTCGGGGGAAATGTCGTGTCTACAATTGTGGAACTCTCAAAAAGAGCGAGAAGGAAACCGAATCAAGTGTTGCTGGTTGGGCTTTTCAGTCCGACTTGGAACGCGGGGTATCCATAGAATACCGGCAGCAGGATATTTTTCAATGGGAAAATGTTGTCGCGGATGGAGCGAAACCGATACGTCATGTCGCTCGCAATTTAAGGAGGTTATAAGGAAATATACTCCAGGGCGTGCAGGGCTTCCCGGGAGGGAGGTTCACTCTAAGATGGGTGGAGAGCACGTACTTCTTCTCCAAAGTAATGTTGCCAAAGTTCTTGCGGGAACTTCAATACCGCGCCGCTCTAGGTTGCGTGCGAAATTTGCGTTGGGCACATCCCGTGGGAAACTATCCGTATCTTTATGCGCATAAGGATTCCTTATACCTGTAGCTCCTTTCACACGAACTTCGGCAGGGAATATTCCCCTGCTTTTCCACATCTTTCTGACACTTGTCTATTCTTAATCGGGACGGCTTTCAGGATCGGTGGCCGGAAATTGGAAATAGCTCCCGTGGAGGAAGGATCTGTTTACTCACGGACGCACTTACGGTATAGACCGGTTCGTTGACTACTTGGCTAAGCCGAAGATGCATCGCCACACTGCACAGGATGTACGCATGGACTTCAGAGAATTTCCAGCGGCTCACGAGTAAGTCGACCATCCGGCTGGTCGCCGCGCGCGCGGCGTCGGCGAGGTCGATTCCCGTCTCGACAACCATCCACGCATCCGCATTGCAATCGACGGACGCCGCATCGCTGGCCTCCACAATAGGGCCCGCAAGTGCCTGCTGCTTTCGCAGCGTGAAGCGAAGCGTAACGTCGAGGGGACACTCGATCCCGTTGATGCACACTTCACCATCGCCTTGGGCGGCGTGCCCGTCTCCACAGCTAAAAAGGCCCCCCGGATTGTAGACCGGCAGATAGAGTTTCGATCCCGCGCACAGGTCGCGCACGTCGAGATTGCCGCCGAACGGGCCCGGCGGACGGGTCCGAAACGCGCCGTCCTCTCCTCGAGCCACGCCCATGACTCCGAGAAATGGACGAAGGGGAATTACGGAAGGAACGAGCGAACTGGTGGACTCACCATCCAGGTGCCAATGGAAAAGGTACGGCTCGCGAAATCGACCTTTTAGAAATCCCAAACCCTCGACCACGCTCGACCATCCCCAGCCGTAGTGACGAGTTGCCAGGACATCGATCTCCAGCACATCCCCCGGTTCGGCGTTCTGGATCCAGATGGGGCC
>JASLEQ010000806.1 GCA_030151135.1 Candidatus Sulfotelmatobacter sp.
CCGGTAATGAAGCTGGCGTACTCTGTACAGAGGAATAACACGGGAGCGGCAATTTCCTCCGGGCGACCGACGCGGCCGAGAGGGATCGTACGCAGAATTTCCTCGCCAGCTTTCGGATCCTGCAGCGCGGAAGTGCTCATGTCGGTATCCACCCAGCCGGGCGCGACACAGTTCACATAGATGTTGTGGGGAGCCAGTTCCGTGGACAAGCTTTTCACCATGCTGATGAGCGCCCCTTTGCTGGCGGAGTAATCGGCGTGAAAAGCTTCTCCACGCTGTCCGCTTGTCGAACTGATTAGAACGATGTGGCCCGCCGCTCGGCCACTGTGAGTTTGCGATTTCATTTGAGGGACCGCGTACTTTACAAGACCAAAAACTCCATCCAGATTGATGGACAGCGTGGAACGCCATTGCTGGTCCGCCATCTCTTCGATGGGGACATCCACGCCGGGCCAAACCCCATGATTCGCGACAAGGATGTCCAATCGCCCGTAATGACCGACGGTCTTCGAAACCAGGTCTCGACCGGCTGCAGCATTGTCCAAGTCCGCCGCAATTGGGTAGCAGGCCTCGGGACCGCACTCTTCAGCCAAAGCGTCCGCTTGTGCACGCGCGGCTCGATAACTGAAGGCAACTTTGGCGCCCGCAGCGCTGAACATGCGGACCGTGGCGGCGCCAATGCCACGCGAGCCGCCAGAAATCAGGGCAACCTTGCCGGATAACGAAAGAGGGATCGACATAGTTGAATAGGCTACAGCATTCCGAGGGGGGTGGAATAGGCCAGGACGCGTCGGGGCATTCGAGAAGGAAATAGGGGAGCGGAGCCGCTACACTCCGGTGCCGGTAGACGTGCGCTCCGTTTTCAATCCCCGCAGAAGAAGCCGAACCAGCATGCCGTCGAAGCGAGTGCCGCTCATGTTCACGAGTTCGTCCAGCGCCTGGTCGGGCGTGCGAGCCGCCGAGAATGATTGCTCGGTGACCATGTTGGCGTACGCATCGGCGAGGCCGATGATGCGCGCCCACAGGGGGATTTGCTCGCCGCGACGTCCATCCGGGTATCCTGATCCGTCGAAGCGTTCGTGATGATAGGCAATCGCTTCGCGCATCATATCGGAATGGGGGATTGTGCCGACGATTTCGGCGGCCACTTGCGGATGCATCTTGATCTGGCGGAATTCTTCGTCATTCAGGGGGCCCGACTTGTTGAGGATCCGCTCCGAAACGAAGATCTTCCCGACATCGTGCACGCGCGCAGCATAAACCAGGTCGGCGGTCTCCTCGGACGACAGGCCTAACGCTCGGGCGATGACTTCGGTATAACGAGCGACGAGATCGCCGTGCCCGGAAGATTGTATTTCGCGAGATTCGGCGGCGCGGCTCAGCGCCTCGATCGCCTCTTTCAACAGCGGTACCTTGCATTCCTGATCGCCTCCGCAAAGCTTGTAGAGCGTGGAAGCTAATTCCTCAAGTTGCTCGGGCCCGTTATGTTCGCGTTGCAAAAAACCTTCTATATAGGCAGAAATCTGCTGGCGCTGGCGGGCGAAGTCCTGTCCTTCGACGAACTCCTGCGCGGTGGAGACGAGGTTTCCGCCGGAACGCTTTGAAACGTACATGCCGGCGTCGGCCACGCGGATAATATCTTCGATGGAGAATCCATGAATCGGGAAACTGGCGACTCCGAAACTGCCGGTAATGTTGTGCTCGGCGAGCATAGGGTCGCTGGCGAGCCATTGCCGAAGGCGTTCGGCCAGGACTTGCGCCTGCTCGGAACCGGTTTCGGGCATGAGCACGATGAATTCATCACCGCCATATCGGGCGACCACGTTCGACTGGCGCGATTTCTGCTCGAGTAGCCTTCCTACCCGCGCCAGCACCAAATCGCCTTCGAAGTGTCCCATGCTGTCGTTCACTTCCTTGAACTTGTCGAGATCAATCAGCACGACAGAGAACGGGCGACCGGACCGCGAGGCCCGCTTCCACTCCGCGGAGAGAGCCTCCCAGAAGAAGCGCCGTGTCTTGATGCCAGTCAGACCGTCGGTAATCGATTGCTGCTGCAGTTTCTGGAATACGAATGCATTGTGCAGCGCGGTGGCCAGCAGGTCCGCGAGGGTGTTCAGGATCAAAACGTCTTGCGGCGAAAATGCGTTTTCATCACGGCTCTCGATGTTGAGAACACCCAGCAGTGAGTCTCCGTAAGTAATCGGTATACAGAGAACTGCGCGGGAGTCGGGCAAAATTCCGGTCAGGTTTCCGGGCAGCGCGTTTTGAACTAGAGCTCTTTCCCCGGTTCGCGCCACTCGTCCCAGGATGCCTGTGCCAAGCGGAATACGTTTGCCCATCGCATGTGCGGTGGTACCGGCCTCGGCCTTGATTTCCACTTCTTTGGTGCCATAGTCAAGCAGGCCAATGCCGATGTGATCGAAGCTGAAATTTTTCTGGATCTCTCCGGCGATCTGCCCAAGCATGTGGACGGGATCATCGCTGGAGATCGCAGTGCGGGAAATGTTGTTCAGGAACGCCAGTTGCCGCGACCGGCGCTGTTCCTCGGCGAAGAGGCGAGCATTCTCCACCGCGACGGAAACTTGCCCGGCTGCAGTCACGAGGACATCGAGATCGCGCTGTTCGAAAACGAATTCCCGATCGGGATTCATGGCGACCATGATGCCGCAGGACTTGTTATTCATGAAGATGGGCGTGGCGATCAGGCACTTCGCCGGACGCTTCGGGATATGAGTGATGCCGAGCTTTTGCCGGGCGCTTTCCAGATCCGACCGGATCAACAGAGGCTCGCCGGTTCGAATGACGTATTCCGTAAAGGCATTGCGGATTTCGCGAGTTCGCTTCGGCAAGACGCGGTTGTCGCGGACCTCGAGTTCGAACTGGATCTCGTCTCCCTCTTCAAAAGCGATATAGAAGTGGCTGGTATCGAAAATCTGTCCAAGCTCGATTTGAATGGTGCGCAGGATTTCGTCCTGATCCAGGCGCGAGCTGATCGCCTTGCCGATTTCAGTGAGGAGTTCGTATTCCTTGGTGCGGCGGTGCGCGTCGTGGGTGACGACATAGTTCTCGAGGGTAAGTCCAAGTTGCAACGCCAGGCCGACCATCAGACGCGGACCTGAGGAGCCGAAGGCCCGACGTTCTGCGTGCGGGAACAGGATCACCCCGAAGTTGTTCTCACGAGTCTGCAGGTTTACGGCGGTCAGGTGCCGTACGCCGGCGGAGACGAGGATGCGCTTGAATTCCGCGAACGATCCCTTTGTGCCGACAGGCAAAGGTTCGGTCATATCTGCGACATCGTGCGCGGTGAAGATGCCGCTGTTCCGGTACGCCAGTTCGCTGATGTAGTCTCCGGCGCCGGTCCGCTCCAGTTCATCGAGAAATACGGGTGGAAAATTCTGCTGGACGGAAGGTAAGAGCCCGCGCCAACGCTCGTTAATCACGATGGCAGCGCAATCGATTGGCAGTGCTCCTCGCAGGCGTTCCAGCGCGGCGGTCATGCTGGGGACCAGATCCTCTGCGAATAGCAGCTGCCTGGGATCCACACCCAGGGTCGAGAGAGCGAGTGTGTTTTCCTGGACGGCGTTACGCTGGTTCTCGAAGAGAACCATCACCATCGCGATACCCAGCAACATCTGGGGGACCGGGCCGAACAAACGGCTGGCATTGCCAAACATCTCCATCCACGGATTCTGGATCTGCCCTACCCCCATCAAAACACCCCAGAGGGCGAGCGCAAAGGCGAGAACCTGGAATGCGAGGGACCCGCGTTTGTGTCCATTCACGTAAAAGACGGCCGACGAGTAGAGCAGGATGGCGGCAAGCCCGATTCCCAACTGGATTGCGGGCTGGACATCGGGGCGGAAGATGCCATTCACAATATGCCCGCGCAACGTCAGCAGGGCGAGGATCACGCCCGCCGCGCCTACGGCGGCGTCGTACCAGCGGAAATGTGAGGCGCTGCGCATCAGTCGCGTCGAGACAAAAACGCATAGCGCCATCGCAACGAGAAAAAGCTGGCTCACAAAAAATGCGACGGAGGATGAGGGGAATGTATCGAGAACGTAATGCAGTGAATACGCAGCCCAGGCCAGTTGCCACGCACGAAAGTAGGGCTGGCGGCTCTGCTCATGAAGATAAGTGAAGACGAGGAAGAGTAAAACGGAAACGAATCCGGGGATGACCGCCGTCGTGATTACTACGCTATTCATGCGCCTGGACCACGGCCGAGCACCAAACTTGCGGATTCTTGCGGGCCGGATGACTTCTACATAGATGGTTTCACATCAAAACAGTCAAAGACAACTGGTTTTAAGTACATTGCCCCGCCTTCGATTTCTTTGCAGGAGAAAGGGTTGCAGGGAAAAAGGTACAGTTTTGTAAGGTGCTTGACGGTCGGTTTTACGCCCCCGTACCATCGGAAGTTCGCCTGATCTCATGTCTACCCCGACAGATTCATCCAATTCGAGCAGGTTGCGGGTGCGGTTCGCGCCGTCGCCGACGGGATTCTTGCATGTCGGCAGTGCGCGCACGTTCATTTTCAACTGGCTGTATGCCCGCCGAAACGGCGGCATCATGATCCTCCGGTTGGATGATACCGATGTTGAGCGGAATACGGACGCGTCCGTCAATTCAATTTTTGAGGGGTTGAAGTGGCTGGGGCTGGGATGGGATGAGGAATATAAGCAGTCGGAGCGCGGCGCTCTGCACCGCCAAATGGCGCAGACCATCTTCGAAAAGGGACTCGCCTATCGCGATTTCACACCTGCGCACACCGGGGACAGCGAGAAATCCGGGGCGCAGGGAACATGGCTGTTCAATCCGGGGATGCGGGAAATGTCGCGCGAAGAGAGTGATCGCCGCGCCGCCGGCGGAGAGCTATTTGCACTTCGGTTTCGGGTGCCGCGTGGCGGCGAGGTCGTCCGGTTCACCGATGCAGTGTACGGCGAGCAGGTGAAGGCGGGAGCGGATATCGAAGACTTCGCATTGCTCCGGTCTGACGGCAATCCGACATATCATCTCGCATCATGCGCGGACGATGCCGACTTGCGCATCAGTCACATCATTCGAGGGCAGGACCATCTTTCGAACACGTTTAAGCATGTACTCATCTTCGAAGCGGCGGGATACACTCCGCCACAGTTTGCACATCTGCCATTGCTGGTCGCTCCAGATGGAACCAAACTCTCGAAGCGCCGCCACGGCCCTGTTGTCAGCGTGACGACGTACCGCGACGCCGGCTTTCTGCCACAGGCATTCATCAACTTCTTGTGTCTGCTGGGGTGGTCTCCGAAAGACGACCGCACCAAGATGACGCAACAGGAGTTGCTCGAGACCTTTTCGCTGGAAGGCATTAACCGCGCCAATGCAGTTGTAAATTTCAAAGAACCGGCCACGACGCTGGAAGAGATGTTCGATCCGAAGGCGGTGTGGCTGAATGCGGAGCACATTCGGGGATTAAGTGTCGAAGATTTGAGCCGGCGTTTACTGCCGATCGTCCACGAGCAGTTCCCGAATGTAACACCGGAAAGAATGTTGCAGATTACGCCACTGATCCGTGAGCGCATCAAACTGCTGCGCGAGGTGGCGACAGCGGCAGACTTCTTCTTTGTCTACGAGCTTGCGCCATATGATCCGGCAGAACTCATCCCGCAAAAAGGCGATGCCGCCATGGCGAAGCGGGCGCTTGAAAAAGCTTTGACTATCCTTCCACATGTCGAGTTCAAGCACGATCCCCTGGACCAGGCGCTCCGGGCCTCGGCGCAGGAATTAGGACTCAAAGCCGGGCAGATGTTCCAGCCGATTCGGGTCGCGGTATGCGGACGGAAAAATGCACCGCCGCTCTTTGAAACCCTGGAAGTAGTGGGTAAGGAGAAGACTCTGGGAAGAATTCGGGGCGCAATATCAAAACTCGCCTAGGCCAGCGAATTTTCTTGCGTCCTCTACCCGTTCAATCTGATCTATAGGTGTACGAATTCCTCTCGAAGCTCGCAGCTCACAGCTTCTTTCAGAAAGGTTCCATGAAAGCCGTACAAATCAGCAAGCCAGGTGGCAGTTTCGAAATTGTTGAACGCCCGATTCCGCAGCCCGGTCGCGGCCAGGTTCGCATCAAGGTGGAAGCCTGCGGCATCTGCCACAGCGATGCGCTGGTGAAAGAAGGACACTGGCCAGGCATTCAATATCCGCGCGTTCCGGGACACGAGATCGCGGGGCGCATTGACGCGGTGGGCTCGGACGTCGCCCTCTGGAAGACGGGCCAGCGCGTGGGCGTTGGATGGCATGGCGGCCATTGTTTCGTGTGCGACGCCTGCCGCCGCGGTGACTTCGTCAACTGCAAGTCCGAGAAGATCACAGCAATTCACTTCGATGGCGGATATGCGGAGTACATGATCGCTAACGCGGAAGCCGTTGCATCAATGCCTGACGACCTGCCGAATGACGAAGCGGCTCCACTGTTATGCGCGGGAATTACGGTGTACAACGCCTTGCGCAACTCGGGAGCCGTGGCCGGCGATCTGGTTGCCGTGCAGGGCATTGGCGGGCTGGGCCATCTTGGAATTCAATACGCCCGGCAGATGGGATTCCGAACCGTAGCGATCGGACGCGGCGGAGACAAGCAGGCTCTGGCGAAGAAGTTGGGCGCGCACACGTACATCGACACTAACTCCGGCACGCCGGCGGAAGCCCTGCAGAAGTTAGGCGGAGCGCGTGTTGCGCTCGCCACGGCGCCCGACTCGAAATCGATGTCCGCGCTGGTCGATGGTCTCGCCGCTCGCGGCACTTTGATGGTCGTGGGAGCGGGGATGGACTCGTTGACCGTAACTCCGCTTCAACTGATTGCCGGCAGTAAGAATGTCCGCGGATGGGCTTCTGGTGCGGCTATGGACTGGGAGGATACGCTGAAGTTTAGCGCTCTGACCGGCGTGCGTCCGATGATTGAGCGCTATCCGCTCGAAAAAGCTGCAGAGGCTTACGAACAGATGATCAGCGGCCGAGCTCGATTTCGAGTAGTTCTGACCATGGGATGATCGGATTGGCGGGAACGTAGCTTCCGAACGGTTCTCCGCGAGATAGCTCCCAAAGAGTGTTAACGGCCCTAACCTCGTGTACTTCGTGGTTTATCACTCAAGAATCTGTTCGGTCGAGGAAAATTGACGGCAACCCGCTTGATCCATAGAATCGAAATGAATTCGGGTCGTTCCTCACAACCGTTTCACATCCATGCCACTTTACGAATATCAGTGCAAGAAGTGCGGCCACCGTTTCGAAAAAATCCTGAAATTTTCGGATAAGCCGGTCAAAAAGTGTCCCGAATGCGGAGGACCGGTTGAACAGACTATTTCCGCGCCAGCCGTGCAGTTCAAAGGCTCGGGGTGGTATGTAACCGACTACGCCAAGAAATCGAGCGCTCCATCTTCAGAGTCGGGAAGCAAAGATTCAAAAGAGGCCAAGAAGGACGAGAAGAAGTCGGAGTCGAGTTCGAAGGAAAGCACGTCGAAAACGGCAGATAAAAACAAGTAAGCCAGCCGTTCCCTCCAGTTCCATTCATCCCCTGAGGCGGTGCAACGCTTATGCAAGCTGCGGGCAGCGCGCTATCGCCCCGCATTTGCGCAGATTGCTCGCTTTGGCACGCGTAAATCCGTTCCGGGTTTCGTCCCTACTTCAGTTCCTTCTCGAAATGTTCCTCGATCATGGTGAACAGATGCACACGC
>JASLEQ010000515.1 GCA_030151135.1 Candidatus Sulfotelmatobacter sp.
CCTTCAGGCTACGTTTCTTGCGTGGCTTTTTATCGCACCACATCTTCCCCCATTTCAGGTGCATTGGGTCTAAGAACGAGATGCAGGCTTACTTTGCTAGCAGGCAGACGACGCTAGCGGCGAGGCGTTATTGTCGAGGGGCACATCGCCCGGTTACACATGAGTCACGCTTGGCTCGGCTCAATAGATGAGCTTTAGCAAAAACTTAATTTGCCGGGTGCGGTCTGTTCGATGGAGAGTCCTTCGACGTCACGGATTACAAAACCATCCGCAAGATCGGTCGCAGTTCCTCCACGGTTCTGCCAAGGATGTCTCGCAATTCCGAAGCCCAACGTAGCTGCTCTGGATTCGGGGCACGATCGGGCACGTCCAATGGAAGGGCTCTCCCATCCGAGTCAAAATTCTCGTCCATGGCAGTCTCTTTGTGGGCCCGCTGTTTTCGCAACTCCATAAGCGACTGCGTCATAGTAATGCGAACAGCCAAGTCGAGAATTGTGAGTCCTCTCGAAATTCTGCCAGCTTCTGAAATGCTTTCAAGAGCACTTCTTGGATCGCATCTTCGGAGTCTTCTCGGTTATGAGTGATGGTTTGAGAGATTCGAGTAGCCTGCGGTCCTATCGCTTTACGAGTTGTTCGAAAGCGGCAACATCCCCTTTCTTGCTAGGGTGGACAAGATCCAGGTCGTTGCTCGCAGCGAATTGTGCTGAATTTATGATCATTTTTCCCGCGCTCGGAGACGCTTCTTTTCCACGCAACCAACAAGGCTGCGAGCGGGGCGCCCGCTTCTCGCGCATCGTTAAAACTCTGGGCTCACTGCACCACGACTTTGCCAGTCATCTTAGGGTGGATCGTGCAGTAGTAGGAATAGGTTCCCGCCTTGGTGAACTTATAGGAAAACTTTTCATCCGTGTCGAGTACCTTCGACTTGAAGACACCCTCCGTGCTGACCGAGGTATGGGGAATATCGTCGTTGTTTGTCCAGGTAACTGTTGCTCCTACGGGTACCGTAATTGTCTGTGGTCCGAAAACGAAGTTGTCGATTTTCACCTCCGCATTTGCCGTGGCGGCCTGGTCATTCGCCGTAACGTTCGGTGACCCCGCGACTAGCAGCACAATCGCAATGATTACCGCTGCTGTGAAACTTGCAACCCAGAAACTGTTCCGCTTCATTGTTCCGTTTCCTTTACGATTTGATTTTATTTATTGGTTCAGTGGACCGGATCTTTGGCGGTCCACTCAAGAATTGAGTTAACGGCCACCGGAGCCGTTGGCACTTCCCGAAGCCGAAGGATCCGAGTCCGCCAGTGAGGAATCGACGACCGCAAGGCTGCGTCCGCTGACGAGATAGTTCACATCCGTGATCCCCAATACCTTTCGCAACTGGTCGGCTGGCACTTTCATCGGTCCGGCTGAGGGCGCAGTTCCCGGAGCGGGCTGAGGGAAGGCGGTCGACATGGCCGTGTGGAACGACACCTTACCCTCCACCTTTTGCATGATCTGGTGGATGTGCCCGTTCAATACAGTCACTGAACCGAAGCGCTTGACGTAAGACAACGCTTGTTCACTGTCGTCGGTTCCCCATCCCCAATCCGGATAGATGGTCCACAAAGGAATATGTGCAAATAGCACAATCGGCGTGCTGGCGGAACGCCCCTTGAGATCATCCTCCAACCACTCGAGTTGTTCGTGACCGAGCGATCCCATGCCCCCGGCCTTGAGATTGGCGACATTTACGAGTCCCACAAAGTGGACGCCCTTTTGATCGAAGCTGTACCACCCTGTACCTTTGGTACCTTTTCCATAGCGCTGCAGGTATTGCTCGCCGTTATCCGATAGCATGTCGTGCTCGCCCGGGACAAAGTAGATCTGCTTCGCGGAGGCGCCCGTTAACAACTGATCGAGCGTGTCGAACTCGCTCGGCTTCGAGAGCTGACTCAGATCACCGGTGTGAATAATGAAATCCGGCTTGTGGGGCATCGCGTTGATCTTGTCGATCGCGACCTGCAGAGTGGCGGTCACGTCTGGGTTGGCAGGCTTGTTGAATCCGATATGGCTGTCGCTAATCTGCACGAAGGTGAAGTCCGCCCCTTTGCTGGCATCTTTGCCGTACCTCTTTGTGAACGCCCGAGACGCCGGAACTCCTCCGGCCACAGTCCAGACCAAGCCAGTACCAGCCCATGCCATGCACTTCAGGAAGCCGCGACGATCAACTCCGTCGTTATTGAGGTCTTGCAGATTCTGATCTATAAAGTTTTGCTTTTGTTCTGGCATTTGTCCTCCGTGGTTTGTGACGTTCAGAGTTGATAACTGGCTTGAGCCACTTTTATTCCCAGTTCAGATTGAAATACCTTGCCGTTGATCGGCTCGAAGCGGAAGATCGTGCCGCAGCCGGAGCTTGGACAAGTGCTAAGCGACGATCCGCCTTCCTGCGTACTCCCGTAAAGGTTGCCGTCCTGTCCCCGCAAAAGGCTGTTGGGAATACTGCCGTCGAAACAATTGCAGATGAGCAAAAAGTATGAGGAACTTCGAAACCGTGCCCGGTTTGCGAAACCGGAATAGCTCGGCGTCGTTTTGGTTGCCGCCGTCAAATGTTATGCCGTAGAGA
>JASLEQ010000820.1 GCA_030151135.1 Candidatus Sulfotelmatobacter sp.
GATGCACCCGCGCGTCTTTTCCCGCAATACTGTGCGTTTTGTTGGGATAGACCATCAGCCGAAACTGTTTACCCGCATCGATAAGCGCGTTAATCATCTGAATGCTGTTCTGGAAGTGCACGTTGTCGTCGCTGGTGCCGTGCACCAGCAGCAGCGATCCATGCAGCTTGTCGGCATTTTTGGTGACGTCCGACATTTCGTACCCGGCTTTATCTTCGTTGAGCAGGCCCATGTAGCGCTCGGTATAGATCGAGTCATAGTTGACCTGGTTTGTCACCGGAGCGACGGCAACTCCAGCCTTGAAGCGGTCCGAATGGGTCAGGGTGTAGAGGGTCATCGAGCCGCCGTTGGACCATCCCCAAATTGCGATGCGATCTTTATCGAGCTGCGGGAAGCGTTGTAGAAGTTGATCGAGGGCGGTCAGCTGATCCTTCAGTTCGATGGCGCCGAACTCGTGGCGGATGGCGGTCTGAAATTTCCGGTCGCGGCCCGGCGTTCCGCGATTATCGACCGAGAAAATCGCGAATCCTTTGCGCGAAAGGATCTCGTCGAACGCATCCGGGACGCCTTTACGCACCGTTTGTCCGGCGGGACCTCCATAGATATTCACGATGACTGGAATCTTGCTCGATCCGGCTTCCGGGGGCAGGAGCAGCCGTCCATACAAGGTCGTGCCATCGTCCGCCTTAAATTCAAGAAACTGAGGATCGCGGAGACCGTACTCCGAGATCTCGTCTTCTCCCTTCCAAACCGAACTGCAAGAGCCACCGACAGAGCACAACTCCAGATTGGGAGAGGTATGTGGCCCGGAAGACATGTGGGTGTAGTGCTTCGCGTCGTCGCTAAAATGTCCGAAGTGAATGCCTTCCTGCGGCGTAAGGTCCTTGACGTCAGAACCGTCCATCTTCACGGAATAAATATGCTGTTGCCGCGGATCGTCTTTATTAGCCTCGAAGAAGACCGTACCAGAGGCTTCATCTTCACCGTCGATTCCGAGGACTTCGTAGTCTCCTTTTTCAAGCTGCCGTTCGAGTTTGGCGTCGGCAGCCATGGGACTTTGCTTCTCGAAGCTGTAGAGATAGATGTGCATGTTGCCGTCGCGCCAGCTTGGCCAGAGGAACTGGCTGCCTGACTTCAGGAACTTCACTTCGACGTGTTCGAAATCGATCCAGGCGCCGGGAGTTTCCTCAGTCAGCACAATGCGCGACTTCCCGGACTTCGCATCGACAAAGTACAAATCCATTTTGTCTTGCGTCCGGTTCAGCACTTCAGCCCAGATGACGCCTTCTTTTACCCAGCCGAAACGCGGGATATAAGTATCCAAATTGCTGGTCAGGGTAATCCATCGCGGCTTGTCTTTGTCAGCATCGACAACGCCTAGCTTCACGATGGGATTCGGATCGCCCACCTTCGGATACTTTTCCTGGTCGACCGTGGGATGCGTAGGCATCCAGTCGGTGATGGGATACGTTGGAACCTTGGTCTCATCCATGTGCAGGAAGACAATCTGCTTGCTGTCAGGAGACCAGAAGTAATTGCTGCGCACGCCCAACTCTTCCGCATAGACCCAATCGATGTCACCGTTGAGGAAGTTCTCATCGGAATCTTTCGTGAGCTGCTTTTCGTCCTTGCCGGTCAGGGGCCGCACATACAGATTGTGCTTGCGCACGTAAGCCACATGCTTGTTGTCGGGGGAGAACTGGGGATCGCCGCTAGGGTCGGGCGCGGAGGTGAACTGCACCGCCGTTTCCGTGCCTAAGTCGTAGAGCCAAAGCTGTCCCTGAGAGTCGAACAGCAGATGCTTTGAATCGGGAGCCCAGAGGTAGGCTGCGACGTGATAGCGAGTGAGACGCTCCTTCTCGCGTTCATTCTTGACTTTATTCACGTCGGGATCGAGCGATGCCAGCTTTGCCGCACTGACCAGCACCTTCTTCTCCCCGGTAGCGGTGTCTACATACCACAACTCGCCTTTCTCTCCTTTGGTATCGCGCTGCACGAATGTCAGCTTCGTTCCGTCGGGGCTCCATGCCGTTGTTTCCGGGCCGCGTCCGGCCAGTCCTCCGGGCTGGAAGATGGCGTCGATCGTCAGTGGCTTTGTGGGAGCTTTTTGGGCCAGTGCGACGGAAACTGTGAGAGCAAGCAGGGCGAAGCACGACAGAACGCAAGTCTTTCTCTTCACGAAGTGACCTCTTAGGTAAGAAGTAGCCAGTGCCAGAACGAAGAATCGAGTTTAACACCCGAGTAGGAGTGCGGATGCCTGCGTCAGTGATCCGACTGGTGGGAGCTCTGCTTTTCGCTTAAAGGGCGATTCGAGCGGTAAAGAGCGTTTCGCGTGCTAAAATCGAAGGTATCCGGATGCTTCCAGACATAGAAAACCTGCTGAAACTGCAAGTCGTTGACAAGGAAATCCGCCGTCTGCAGGAAGAAATTGCAGAACTCCCCAAACGCGTTTCTGCTATCGAACAGAAACTTGCGGGCACAAAATCCCAGCTGGAAAACGCGCAAGCCGCCGTTAAGGCCGACGAGGCAGGCCGTCGCAAATACGAAACGAATATCAAAGACCTTCGCGAGAAGATCTCCAAATATCGCGACCAATCTTTGGC
>JASLEQ010000553.1 GCA_030151135.1 Candidatus Sulfotelmatobacter sp.
GCCGCTCACGAATTCGCGTTACTCTGGATCTTCCAACGGGACGACAGGAGTTCTCATCTGAGAATGACTCTGTGCTGGAAATGACCGGAGATTACTAGTTCGCGCAAGATCGCGTCCACAGCAATCAACTCGTCAGTGCAATTATTTTCCTCCGCAATCCCTGGCCAGCAACGGATTCGGCTGTTTTTCTCATTTCACTCTGTGTTTAAATGCAATCGGTGAAGATTGCGATTGATATCCGGCGCATGACCGAGTTCGGCGTCGGCACCTACATTCGCAATCTTGTTCGGACCTTGGGCCGCTTGGATCTTGAAACCGAGTACTTCCTCATTGGGCCCCGTCCGAAGGTTGCGGAGATCGGTCCTCTACCCACTAACTTCCAAACCATCGCGACCCAGGCGCCCGAGAGCAGCATTCAGGGCTACCGTGAGTTTCGCAGAGCCCTGAAATCCCTGAGTTGTGACTTGGCGCATATCCCCAATTTGTTTTCCGTACCTCGTTTTCTCCCCTGCCCCTATGTCATGACCGTGCACGACATGCTCGAGCACATGACTCGCACTCGGCCGGCCACTGGAGTCCTGAGTGCATGGCAGATGCAGATGACCCGCAATGTTTTGCGGAACGCCGAGCGCATTTTTGCTGTTTCCCACTTCACGCGCGGAGAGATATCGAAGATCTTTAACGTCCCCGCCGACCGCATCGACGTCGTCTATAACGCAATCGATGAACGCTTTCTTCACGGTCACGCTACCGATGCAGATCGCCAACTCATCGCGGAGCGCTACCAGGTCACTTATCCATTCCTGCTCTACGCCGGCCGCGTGAGTCCGCATAAAAACGTCGTGCGCATGATCGAAGCGTTCTCGGCGCTCAAGGCAGAACTGGAAAAGGAAAACCTGTATCCGGACCTGAAACTGATCATTATTGGAGACGATCTATCCGGCAATCCTGACTTGCGCCGCACGGTCGTGCGCAGCGGCGTTCAAAACGATGTGCGTTTTCTCGGCTTCATCCCCATCGAGGCCCTGAGGATCTTCTACGACTCCGCGAAGATCTTTGTCTTTCCGTCGCTCTACGAAGGATTCGGTCTGCCTCCGCTCGAGGCCATGGCGCACGGAACGCCTGTTGTCACGTCCAATGTTTCATCGCTCCCCGAGGTGGTCGGCAAAGCAGCCGTGCTGGTGAACCCGGAAAATGTTTTTGAAATCATGCGCGCCTTGCATCGCGTGCTGCGTGACAAGACTCTGCGCGACCGCATGAAAGAACGCGGATATCAGCAGGCCACCAAGTTTTCCTGGGAAATTTCGGTGCGGCGCGTGCTCGATGTATACCGGCAAGTCGCCCGGGGCGCTCCCCGGGATCGACAGCTCACCGCCGCAGATTGAGGACGAAATTGAGGCAAGCCTGTGGGAGCGAGATGCCCCCACATTGGGGCGGGAACTTGACGCTATTTCAACAGCGGCTGGCCGGGTGACAGGATCGCAAGCTTTTGCAGCTTTGCTGTGAGGCGAGTGCGATCGGCATCCGTCTTGGCGGCTGTCAGACGCTTGCGCAGTTGTTGAATCTTTTCTTTCCGGGTACGGCGCCGGCGAATCTCAGGCCGGCGGCTGGGTGCAGACATGTATTTCTCCTCGAATAAATCGCAGATATTTGTGGCTGGAACTTGAGCCCGAAACCCTGGGCCTCATCGATTATAGAGGTCCAGCCCTAAGCTGCCAAATTCGATCCACAGGATGAAGGAACTCGTACGAGAGAAAGGTTTGTGGCAGCCGGACCTGTAAGCCGAATTCTGTCCGCGGCATTGCTGCCGCAGGACGGCCATTCCTCTGGGCCGGGCATCGCTGCCCGGCTCTAGCGACCTCCCCGGAGGTTTGACGCACCGAGCCGGCACGTGTCCCACCGTTTCCGGCGGAACTTCCTCCCTATTTGGTCTTGCTCCGTGTGGGGTTTGCCCTGCCCGCCCCATTACTGGAGCGGCGGTGCGCTCTTACCGCACCTTTTCACCCTTACCGCGGCGTCGCCGCCCCGGCGGTTTGTTTTCTGTGGCACTTTCCGTCGAGCGCTCCCAACTCTACCAGCCTGGGTTCTCTCCCGGACGTTATCCGGCACACTGCTCTGCGGAGTTCGGACTTTCCTCTCCCTGCACCGAAGCGCGGGAAGCGGCCGTCCGGTCCGGCTGCCTACAGTTTCATTATATATGCCGCAAAAGAGTTCCTTTCGGAAGACGGAGCCGATTCGACCCACCGCGTTTCTGCACCTCGCCGAGCCCCCGCACTGATAAACTGAAGCCGTCCCCCCAAGGGATCTAGCCTGAACCAGCACATTCATGAACATCAGTGAAGCCATTCGCGTGGCGCTGCAATCGCTTTGGGCGAACAAGCTTCGCTCCGTGCTGACATTGCTGGGTGTTGTCATTGGCGTAGGTGCGGTCATCGCCGTTGTTACGTTTGTTTCAGGCATCAACGATTACGTCGCGAAGAAAATATTCAACCTCGGCGCGGATGTCTTCATTGTTTCCAAAATGTCGGCCGTCGAGACAAACGTAGAACACTTCCTTGAGGCCGAGAAGCGCAAGAACATCGAGATTGAAGACTATGATGCCGTCTCCCAGGCCTGCCAGCACTGCCAGTACGTCGGGGCTCTCATCCAAACCAGCGGAAAGGTGAAGCGAAACGAGCAGTCCATCGAAGACACAAATATTCAGGGCATCACACCGGCCATCGCCACCATCGTTGACACGGACCTGACCTCCGGTCGCATGGTGAATAACACTGATCTCGAAAACCACTTACAGGTCGCTGTCGTCGGTACCGATATCGTCGAGCATCTGCTGCCCGGCCTCGATCCGCTCGGTCAGGAGGTCCGAGTGGATGGATGGACTTATCAAGTTATCGGTGTGGGCAAAAAGAAGGGCAAAACTCTCGGGCAAAGTGCCGACAATTACGTTCTCATTCCGATCACGGTTTATCTGAAGAAGTATGGTTCGCACAAGAACAGTATTCAAATCTGGGGAAAGGCTTCTGCCACCGGAGTTCCCCTGAATCAGGCCATGGACGAGGCACGGGCCGCCCTGCGCGCTCGACGCCACGATCGCCCTGGCGCCGACGACAGTTTTGAGATTGAGACGAACGAAAGCCTGCTCGGCATCTGGTCCGGCCTGAGCAACACGTTCTTCATGGCGACCATCGGCATCGCGGCGGTATCACTCGTCGTCGGGGGCATCGTGATCATGAACATTATGCTGGTCTCGGTCACCGAGCGCACCCGCGAGATTGGCATTCGCAAGGCTCTCGGAGCCAAGCCCGATGACGTTCTGCTCCAGTTCCTCATCGAGTCCGTGATTCTCGCCTTGCTGGGCGGACTGTTGGGCGTTCTCGGAGGAATCATCCTGGCGGAAGGAGTGACCGCGCTGATCGGTATGCCCTCATCGATCAAGCTCTGGGCCGTTTTTGCAGGACTCACTGTCGCCGCCAGCGTTGGAGTGTTCTTTGGAGTTTATCCCGCACGCAAAGCGGCGAAGCTCGATCCAATTGTCGCCTTGCGTTTCGAAATGTAGGAGATGGCGCCTTGAGTGATGCATCCAGGTAATTGAAAGTTGGGTCAACTCCAATTTGTCAATTTTCGTAACTCTCAATCGCGCGGTTTTTATGGTCGGCAAATCCGAATTCGGCGAAATCGTCCACATGGCGACGGACACGATCAATGGCAATAAGCTGCGATCGGGCCTCACCGTGCTCGGCATCGTCATCGGTGTAGCGGTGGTCATTGGCGTATCCTCGATCGGCCGTGGTCTTGACGAGAATGTTCGCGAGCTCGTGTCCAGCATCGGATCAAACGTTATTTTCGTTTTCCACCTCGATTTCTTCACTTTCGGCCGCATGACCGAGGAGATGCGTACTCGCAAGGAACTGACCTACGACGACGCCATGGCCATGCAGGATCTCCCGCATATCAAGGCGGTTTCCGCCGGTCTGCGCATCTTCCGGCCGGAACTGGGCATTGGGAGCTACTCGGTCAAATATCAGGATAAGAAGGCCCGGAATACCATCATCGAAGGTGATATGGCTTCCGCCAAAGATGTTTTCGATCTCCCGATGGCGAGCGGCAGATGGTTCACCGACTTCGACGACGAGCACCACTCGCCGGTGGTGGTCGTCTGCTACCAGACTCAGCACGAACTCTTCGGAGATGAAGACCCGATTGGGAAGGAA
>JASLEQ010000596.1 GCA_030151135.1 Candidatus Sulfotelmatobacter sp.
TCCCGCCCGTATCGAAACTCCCGCTTGACTGAAAGCTTCTCCCTCACTGCTAACATCACGGGCGTAAACTAACTTCATTGTCACTTTTGAAACCGATGACTTTCACGCTTACTGATTCACTTTCCCGGAGAGCTTTTCTGCAGTCCGCTGCCGCCGCCTCTGCCGCGTGCATCGTGCCGCGTATCGCCTTTGCCTCCGCCACCCGCCTCAACACTCTCGAGGAATTCGGATACGGTGACGTATCGCTCGACAGCCCAATTCACGAGGAGCAGTTCCGCCAAACCCAGGCCGTTCTCATGGGCCTCGACGACGATGCCTTGATGAAACCATTCCGCGCCATGGTCGGACAGCCCGCCCCCGGTCCCGACTTGGGTGGATGGTACCGCTACGATCCGAACTATGACTGGCACACCTTCGACGCCGGCTTCGCCCCGTCGGCCACCTTCGGTCAGTGGATCTCCGCCCTTTCCCGCGGCTACGCGATTACCGGCGATCCCGCCGTCAAAGACAAGGTCCTGCGCCTCAATCGCCTTTACGCCCAGACCATCGACGGCAAGTTCTACGTCGACAATCGCTTCCCCGCCTACTGCTACGACAAGCTGGTCTGCGGACTCATCGATGCCCATCAATATGTGCGCGACCCGCAAGCCTGGGAGATTCTCGCGAAGACCACCGATGCCGCCCTGCCCCACCTTCCCGGCCACGCCGTCGAACATGGGACCAATTGGCGTCCCGGCAAAGACGAATCCTGGAATTGGGACGAGTCCTACACCATGCCGGAAAATTTGTTCCTGGCCTATCATCGCGGCGCCGGAGATCGGTATCGCACGATCGCCGGGCAATACCTGAACCACCTTTTCTACGACCGCCTCGCGCGCGGCGAAAACGATCTCAAGGGCCGTCACGCTTACAGCCATGTGAATTGCCTGTGTTCCGCAATGCAGGCCTATCTGACTCTCAACGACGAGCAGTATCTGCACGCAGCAATAAACGGCTTTGACATGGTCCACGCGCAGAGCTTCGCCACCGGCGGCTGGGGCCCGGATGAGCAGTTGCGTCCCACCGGCGTCGACGACGTCTATGACAGCCTGGCGAAGACGCACTCCAGCTTCGAAACTCCCTGCGGCTCCTATGCCCATTTCAAGCTGACCCGCTATCTCCTGCGTGTCACGCGGGATTCGCGCTACGGCGACAGCATGGAGCGCGTCATGTACAACACCATTCTCGGCGCATTGCCGCTGCGGTCCGATGGCCGCACCTTTTACTATGCCGATTTCAATTTCCAGGGCAAGAAAGTCTATTCCGATCATCGCTGGCCATGTTGCTCGGGCACCATGCCGCAGGTCGCCGCCGATTACCGGATCAGTACCTACCTCCGGGATGATCGCGATGTGTTTGTGAATCTCTACATCCCCTCAACCCTGCGCTGGACGCAGGACGGAGCGCAACTTTCCTTAACGCAGAAAACCGGCTTTCCCTACGACTCCCACGTAAGTTGTGACTTGAAGATGTCGAATCCTTCCACCTTTGCCGTCAACCTCCGGATTCCCGGTTGGGCCGAAGGAGCTTCGGTGGCAATCAATGGCAAACGTCAGGATGTTTCAGCGGGATCGTTCGCACGCTTCCAGCGCGATTGGAAATCCGGAGATCGGATCGAACTGGATTTGCCACTGAAGACGCGCCTCGAAGCGGTCAATCTGCAGCATCCGGATACTGTCGCATTGTTAAGCGGTCCGCTGGTTTTGTTTCCGGTCGGAGAATCGAAGCCCGCGCTCACTCGCGCTCAGTTCCTGGCCGCGAAGAAAGTCGGCGCGCAGAGTTGGTCCGTGGATTCAGCCTCCGTCCCAACCAAGTTGCTGCCCTGGACCGCGATTCACGATGAGCCGTACACGACCTATGTGGAAACTACGTAAGCTCCACCGGGCGATTCAACCTTAAAATCACCCGCCCACGCCGCCTTCACAACTTCGGCAGCACAATCCCCTTCTGCGCCTGGTATTTCCCCTTGCGGTCCGCGTAGCTCGTCTCGCAGATCTCGTCAGACTCGAAGAACAGAATCTGGCATAGCCCCTCGTTCGCGTAGATGCGCGCCGGCAGCGGCGTCGTATTCGATATCTCGAGCGTGACGAACCCTTCCCACTCAGGCTCAAACGGCGTGACGTTCACGATGATTCCGCACCGGGCGTACGTGCTCTTGCCCACGCAGATCGTCAGGATGCTCCGTGGAATCTTGAAATATTCAATCGAACGCGCGAGCGCGAACGAGTTCGGCGGCACGATACAGATGTCGGTCGTTACATTCACGAAAGACTTCTCGTCGAAATGTTTCGGATCGACCAGCGCATTGTTCACGTTGGTGAAAATCTTGAACTCGTCCGCGACCCGCAGGTCGTATCCATACGACGACAACCCGTACGAGATCACTCCCTCTCGCACTTGCTTCTCAGAAAAGGGGTTGATCATGTCGCGTTCCAGGGACATCTTGCGGATCCAGCGGTCGCTCTTCAGCATGAAACTCCTGGGAATTGAATCAATGTTGATTTTCGATTGTGCGATTGAAGGGCAAAATTGGAACGTTTTCTATCCGCGAAAATCGCTCAATGGCCCGATGGCTCAATTACCCACTCTGTCAATCACTCAATCTATTTGGCTGGTGGGTTGAGTTTACGGGATTGGTGCTCCGGTTGACAATCTCGGTTATCTTCCTTAGCATCAATAACTTGACAGACCAAATCCAAGCCTGTATCCGGAGCCGCGCGTGATTAAGCTCGATATCATCAACGAAGTGGTGGCCAAAACGGGGATCACAAAAACCAAAGCTGAGTTGGCGGTGGAAACCGTATTTGAGAGCATGAAGAAATCCCTCGCCGCCGGCAACCGGATCGAATTGAGAGGCTTTGGCGTCTTCAACGTCCGCCCGCGTAAGACTGGGATCGGACGCAACCCCCGCACCGGCGCGGAAGTTTCCATTCCTCCCGGCCGGGCCGTTCGCTTCAAGCCCGGTAAGGAACTACAGTCCATCGACTGATTCTCTCGGCCTCGATGCTCTCCATTTCTTATTCACCATTCTGGCGAATGCGCTCCCCTTCGCTCGTAGTAGCATCTAGGCAGGCCTGAGCCAGATCAGCGCCCAGCAGGATTGCATGTCGGAGCCAAGTCCCCCGATCCCATCTTCCACGCTTGAGTATTACTACACTCTCCCGGTGCCGGAAGCCCCTCCTCCGCCCGAACGGTACTGGCTTCACGTCCTTTTGCTGCTCGCCACCTGCTTTACGACCCTCATCGTGGGCGCGCGCATGGAGTTCAATTTCCTCCACAATCTCCCTCCCTTCGTCGCCGGTGATGAGTGGATCCCGTTCTTCCCAATCGGATGGGCTCTGGCCCAACCCTCCCGCTTGCTCCTCGGAATCCCCTTCGCCGCCACCCTCCTCACGATTCTGCTTGCTCATGAGATGGGACATTACGTCGCCTGCCGCTACTATCGCGTGCGCGCCACCCTGCCCTACTTCATCCCCGCTCCCACATTGATTGGAACGCTCGGCGCGGTCATTCGCATCAAGGCTCCCATCCGCTCCAGGGCGGCATTGTTCGACATCGGGATCGCCGGGCCTATCGCCGGTTTCGTCGTCGCTGTCCTCGCCCTCGCTGCCGCAATGCTCGCCTCCAAGCCCGTCGTCGCTGGCATGGGCGCGTCCGACCTCCGGCTGGGATTTCCTGAAATCTTTTACCTCGTGCAGCACATGATTGCCGGCCTCGCCCCCGGCCATGGCATCGCCGGTATTCCTTTAT
>JASLEQ010000608.1 GCA_030151135.1 Candidatus Sulfotelmatobacter sp.
ATTCCCGATCACGATGGGAAGAACTCCGGTGGCCATGGGGTCGAGAGTGCCGAGATGTCCGACGGAGCGCTGGTTGAGGATGCGGCGAACGCGGTTCACTACATCATGGGAGGTCAGGCCGGCAGGCTTATCGATGATGAGGACGGCGTTCATGAGAAGATTGAATGATTTTGTAGTTGAGCAGTTTGGCAATTGAACATCGCAGGTGCGAGTGGTGTGGCGATCCGTACAGGCCGGTCCATTTCCCAATTACAAATTACCAAATTACTAACTTCACGACATGCTACCGATTAAAGACGACCAACCACGATACAGCACGCCGTATGTGAATACGTTTTTGATCGTGCTCAACATTTTGATTTTCTTCTACGAGTGGACCCTGGGACCGCGCGCGGGCGACGCGTTTCTGAGGATCTATGGGGAAGTTCCTTCGCATCTGACGGCTTTCCTGGCGGGTTCGTCACGGTATACGCTGGCCGACGTCGTCGTTCCTTTTTTTACGTCGATGTTCCTGCATGGCGGGTGGATGCACGTCCTGGGAAACATGTGGTTCCTGTACATCTTCGGCGACAACGTCGAGGACTATCTGGGACACTTCAAATATCTGCTGTTTTATTTGATCGCGGGCCTGCTGGCGATGGGCACGCAGGTGTCGATTTATCCTCATTCGAATGTGCCGACAGTCGGCGCGAGCGGAGCGATTGCGGGAGTGCTGGGAGCGTATTTCCTGCTTTATCCGAGGGCGCGAGTGCTGACGTGGTTCTTCATTTTTGTGATCTATTTGCCAGCATGGATTGTGCTGGGGGAGTGGTTTTTTCTGCAATTCTCGGCGGGAGCGGCATCGCTGTCGGCAGCGCAAGCGGGACGGGACATGGGAGGAGTGGCGGTCTGGGCACACGTGGGAGGATTCGTTTCGGGGATGGTGATGATCAAGTTATTTCCGGAACGGCGGCAAAGATCTCCGTATGCGTACCGGTAGGGATTTAAGGTTTCAACGTTTCTGAAGTCGCTCGGGGCCTGAAGGCGCCGAGACTTTTTGCAGATGAAGTACGCGGGCGGCAAAATGTCCGCGCTTCCAGGGTGCTGGGTGGACCAGGGGGAACGTCTGCACTCCCGTTGTGGAAAGACGCGGGCGGGGCGCCCGCGCCACTTTCACATGCGTACACCAACATCCCACACTATTTCTTTGGACGCGATTCCGGCGGGACCAGGCCTGCGAGACGGTAGTAGACCACCAGTTGGCCGTAGTGTTCGCCGCAGTGCTCGATGAATCCATAGGCCAGGTCGTAGACGCGGATCTGCTGGTTGCCGAAGGGATCAACGATCAGGTCGTCCATTCCTTTAGCCTTGAGGGCGGCGGTTCCATCGGCAAAGGATTTCTTAACCATAGCGACGACGTCGGCCTTGGTCTTGAACTTATCGCGCTTCAGGTCTTCTTCTGCCGGGGGCTTCTGTCCGAGAAGGGGGTTGATGAAGTAATAGTTCGCTCCGGCGGCGTGCAGCAATTGTTCTGCGAAGGAGCGCTGTGCGGGCGTTGGCTTGAAATCGTATTTGTCCTCGGGGAAATCCTCGGCCATCGCGATGAGCTTGCGGCCAATGTCGTTCCATGAATCAATGACAACCTTGGAAGGCGGATCCGGAGGTTTGGGAGCGGAACTCTTCGCTTCTTGAGCGTACGCGGGCAAAAGCGATGCTGCGAGCAGGGCCAGAGCGAGAAACGGTAATTTCTTCATATCACTCTCCTGGGGAGGATTCGGGCGGTCGCTATTGTACTCGGACGCATGGAAGGTGGAAAGGAGAGCACTTTGCGGCTGCTGACGATGCGACTGGGGATGAGATTGGCGTGGGTGAGATGAGTCGGCGAGATCAAAGAGTGCCGACGGTTGGCAGAATCTGGAGATTTTCTACGGTCGCGTTTGGAGGCAGAAGAATCGCCTCGACGAGGATTTGTGCAACGGTTTCGGGGGACATCATCTTTTTGCGGGGCGCCTGCGGCCACAAGGTTTTCCAGATATCGGTGTCGGTGGCGCCGGGAAGAAGGCCGATCACGCGGATTCCTTTGAGGCGAAGTTCTTCGCGGAGTGTGTTTGTGAATCCCAAGGCGGCGTGCTTGGACGCGTTGTAAGCGGCGGAACCGGGGAAGACGCGGGAAGCGGCGATGGAAAGATTGTTGATGATCGTGCCGCCGCGTTTCATCCGCGGGAGCGCCGCTTGCGTGATCAGGAAAGTGCCATCGACATTGGTAGCAAAAACGTCTTTCCAGAGCGGGTACGGCAGTTGATCGATCGTCAGATTCGGTTGTGCGATGCCCGCGTTGTTGATCAGGATGTCGATAGAAGGAAACTGGCTGCGGACCACGCGGAAGAGTTCATCAACAGAGTGGGGGTCGCGGACGTCGCAGGGGTGGACGACAATTTTGGCAGAGCGCAGTTCCCTGCCCAGCTTGCTCAAAGATTTTTGATCGCGCGCCGCCAGGATCAGATTCGCGCCTTCGTTGGCCAGTGTGCGGGCGATGGCGAGGCCAATGCCACGAGTGGCACCCGTGATGAGGGCGGTCTGGTTACGAAGGCGCTGGTCAGTTTTTGCGTACTTTGGCGATGCCGGCATCGCGAGTGATCTTACAACAGGAGAAGCGCAAGGGTTGGCGTCAAACGAAAAGAGAGGACAGCGACAATCACATGCCCCATGCTCTCGCAAAGCGCAGGCGAGGATGGGGCGGAAAACACTTACACGCCGTTGGGGCGTTGGCGGATCAGCGACAGGAACTCGGAACGCGTCTCTTCTTCATTGCGGAAGCAGCCAATCATGGAACTGGTCACAGCAGCCGAATGTTGTTTTTCGACGCCACGCATCATCATGCAGAGGTGCCGGGCTTCGATAACGACTCCGACGCCCTGTGGTTCGATGACTTTTTGAATGGTCTCGGCAATCTGGGTGGTGAGACGCTCCTGAATTTGCAAGCGGCGCGAGAACAGCTCGATGAGCCGCGGAATCTTGCTCAGGCCGATGACGCGACCATTGGGGATGTACGCCACGTGTACCTTGCCGAAGAACGGCAGCATGTGGTGCTCGCAGAGGCTGAACATCTCGATGTCTTTGACGATGACCATCTCGTCGTACTGGACGGTGAAGAGAGCGCCTTTGAGGAGAGCCTCGGGATCCTCGTCATACCCCTTGGTCAAGTACTGCATGGCTTTGTGAACGCGGGCCGGAGTGCTGACCAGGCCCTCACGGGCGGGATCCTCGCCCAGGCGGACGAGCATCTCGCGGACGAGTTCTTCGTAGCTGGCGCTGGTGAGAGTGGGTGTTTCTTTCGTTTTGTCCATCGGCTTTTCGATCGACGGTGATTTCATTGGGACGGTAGGCCCTCCACGTATGGGGCACTGGCATTCACAGCAGGTTCTCGGCACAAAATGTCGGTGGCCGATGACTCTTTTGATTAATGCTTCACTTCCTGGCCGCCGGCGTACTCGAAGGAATTCATCATAGTTTCTTCAAGTCTTACTTTATCCAGATGAGCGTGGGCGAAGCTACGGTGCAATATTTCAAAAATGTGGACGCAGAGATTTTCCGTGGTGGGCACGGTGTTGCCGAATTCTTGCAGGGCATTCAAATTCTCGATGTCGTAGCGTGCAAGGACTTCGGTGTGCACGGCGTGGTCGAGATCGACCAGATTGCAGACCATGCCGGTGCTGTTGTCGACCGGACCGCTCACCGTGACTTCGAGCATGTAGTTGTGGCCGTGACCGTGTGGATTATTGCACTTGCCGTAGGTGGTTTGATTTTCAGCGTCGGACATCTCCGCACTGTGCAGACGGTGTGAGGCGGAGAAGAGATAACGGCGGGTGAGGTGGGCAATCATCTTGAGCTTTTAGCTATTCTTCTCCGTAAAAATCCACGAACAGATCCGGGGTTTCGTAGACGCGGACGCGGTGCAGGCTGGCATTGTTTAATTTCGGTTTCAGGCGCTGCCAGACAGCGATTGCGATATTTTCCGTGGTCGGGATCTTGGTCATGAATTCCGGCACTTCTTTGTTGAGGAAGCGGTGGTCCATGGCGTCGAGCACTTCGCGATTCATGACTTCTTTGAGTTGCTTGAGGTCGACAACGAATCCGGAACGAGGATCGACTTTACCTTTGACGGTAACTTCGAGCGTGTAATTGTGGCCGTGTCCGTTGGGATTGTTGCATTTGCCGAAGAGGCGCTGGTTCTCTTCGGAGGTGAACGCCGGGTTGTGATAGTAGTGCGAGGCGGCGAATTCGGCTTTACGGGTTAGATAGACCATTGTCTCTATGAAAACAGCATCGATTCCGCAGATTCACGGATCTCGCGCACTTATTGTATTTGATTATTGTTCGGGACTCAGGTCGCGTGAGGGTTCCTGCGAGTAAGGTTCGATATTCTGCCACCGGTTGGAGTTGATGGTTTCCTGCTCGGGACAGAAATTCCTGCCCGGTTCAAACACGATGATTTTATAGACGTAGCGCTTGTGGTGCGGGCGGTCATAAGCAAATGCGAAGGCGATGCCTCTTTTCTTGTCGAACCAGAAGACGAGGGGGCGTGATCCGAGCGCGGGCGAGAGATCGCCGAGAAGAACGCCGGCGCGCATGTCTTTATAGGCGCTGCGAACTTTCTCGGGGGAGTCAAAGATGGTAATGCCCTCAGTGGTTTGAAAACGGGTGGTCGAGGATTCGATCTGGAAGATCTTGTCCTTCTTCATGCGAATGAAGACGTCGCCGTGGCCCATGGGATTGTTGCTGTCGATCCAGTCGATGGTAGTGCCGCAGGGATCCTCCCACTGCTGATCGATGTCTTTCTTAGGGAACAGTTGCATCGCCGTCTCGCCGGAGTCGTTGATCTTGAGCGGGCCCATGCTGTGTCCGGCCTGGATTTCTGTGTTCGTGAAATGCAGTTGGTCATCGGCGGTTTGCGCGCGCAGCGAGGTAAGGCACAGGGCGAGCGTAAGAAGGAGCAGCGCTTGCGGCGTCTTCATCAATGAGTTTCCCGAAGGAGTCGTGTTGCGCGGTGCGGTTGAACTGTTTGTGGCTTCGTAGGTGCGGCCTTTCCAGCCGACAGTTCCCTTCCGGTGGGCTCGCCTGGAGCGGACTAAAAGATAAGCGAACATGGGCACGCCGAATACAAGGGCGAGGAAGGTCTTTTGCGCGGAAAAATTGGATCGTCGAACACGCAGGAATAGGATCGCGAAAAGAATTGCAGACGCACCCCAACCGACAGGTGCAAGACTAG
>JASLEQ010000615.1 GCA_030151135.1 Candidatus Sulfotelmatobacter sp.
CCGGTTATGGCAGTGTTTTCAGAATCAATCCGGGCAGCGGCCAATTCAGCACTGTCTACGACTTCTGCTCTCAGTCCAATTGCATGGACGGGTACTCCCCCACTTCACTACTCCAAGGCCCGGATGGAAATTTCTATGGAACCACCGGCGGAGGCGGCACTGGTTCTGGCACAGTTTTCAAACTTACGGCCGATGGCATTTTGACTACACTGCATAACTTCTGCCAACAAGCGCACTGTCTGGACGGTTCGGAACCGCTTTCGTTGACTCTTGCCACCAGTGGAAAGCTCTACGGAACCGCCTCCTCGGGGGGCAAGTCGGGCGACGGCACGCTGTTCAGTCTTGATATAGGTTTCATGCCGTTTGCCCAGGCGAACCCGATCGGAGGCCAAACCGGATCGGTCATCGGAGTCCTCGGTAATGGACTGACAGGAGCTACCATCGTGACGTTTAACGGAGTACCAGCAACTTCTTTTAGCGTCATTTCGGATACATTCCTCAGGGCGTCGGTGCCGCTCGGCGCGACGACCGGAGCCATTCAGGTAACGACGCCCACAGGCTCGCTAACGAGCATCGTGAATTTCCAGGTCAGATAGAACCCAACCGAGACGTATCGGCTTCAACTGGCTGTACCACCGATTGAGAGGTCAACATGAAGATTGTTCTACATCTGAGAGCCATCTGCTTTGTGAGTGCCCTCTGCCTTGCGATGTCGCTCACATCATCTGCCCAGACGTTCGAAACTGTTGCGAGCTTTGGGACCAACCTGTTACTGCCCACCGGGGTGACGGAGGGCGCGAACGGAAATCTGTATGCCCTCGCAAGCGGCGGAACAAATAAATGGGGAGCCGTTGCGGAAGTTTCACCTCCGAACGTCGTGCCGACTTACAACTTTTGTGCACTTTCTAATTGCACAGATGGATCGTATCCGATTGGAAGTTTGGTGCTCGGCGCAGACGGCAACTTGTATGGAAGCACATTTACAGGAGGCTCGAGCAGCAACTGTATGGGCTGCGGCCAGGGAACCGTGTTTCGCATCAATGCGGGAGGAACCTTCACAAGCGTGCACGACTTTTGCATGCAAACCAATTGCACCGATGGATCTAGCCCCGAGGCTGGTCTTTCCGCAGGACTTGATGGCAATCTCTACGGCGTCACTTTCAGGGGAGGGACCAGTGCGAACGGCAATGGCACGGTGTTCCAACTGACGACGTCTGGGCAGTTCAAGATCCTCTACAATTTCTGCTCTCAAACCAATTGCACCGATGGCTCGAACCCCTTCGAGCCGCCCATTCAGGGGATCGACGGAAATCTGTACGGCACTACCGGCTACGGCGGGGCCCACAACCTTGGTTCGGTTTATGTCTTGAACCAAGGTGGGCAGTTGAGAACAATCGCAAGTTTCAGAAGGAGCGCCGACAGCGGAACCGTGCCGTCTTTGCTGATTCAGGCAACGGATGGAACGCTGTACGGAACAACGGGTTATGGTGGCGCAGCCGGCCAGGGCACGATATTCAAGATCACCCCTTCCGGCAGCATGAGCACTCTTTACAGCTTCTGCTCACTCGCCAATTGCGCAGACGGGGAAGCCGCGAGCTCATTGCTACCTGGCCCAGACGGAAATCTGTATGGAACTACCGCATATGGCGGAACATTCGGTGCCGGAACGATTTTTCAACTGACACCGCAAGGCTCCCTTACCACCCTCTATGACTTCTGTTCGGAATCCTCATGCCCTGACGGAAATCAACCTGGGGGACTCATACTCTCGACCAATGGGAAACTGTATGGGGTGACCGGTTATGGTGGGTCCGTAACACACGGAACGGTATTCAGCTTGTCGATGGGCTTCAGCCCGTTTGTTCAACCGAATCCAGCCGCAGGCAGAGCAGGCAGGACGATTGGCATACTCGGCAACAATTTGACGGGAACAACCGCCGTTAGCTTTAACGGGACACCAGCTGCGTTCACAGTTCTGTCGGACACCCTGATTAAAGCGACGGTGCCGAGCGGCGCAACTACGGGTCCGATCCAGGTAACCACGCCCACAGCCCTTCTTTCGAGCATCGTGAATTTCCAGGTGAAATAGACCCTTTCAGCACTGATTCGTAACGCCGCCCACCATAGGCGGCGTTTCTTTTTGTGGGATACCCCCTAAGGGAAGCGTCGAAAAGCGCTACAGCAAATTTACTTTTTCGTCCTGCAGGCGTTTGTCGGACTCGTCGGTCCCGGTTAATTCGAATGAGTTTGTGATTACTGCTTTCCCCTTCTTAACGCTCGTGATCACATACGAGCATCCGATCCAGTGCGCTTCTTCATGGTCCGTCTTGGACCACTGCGCTGGATGGTCCGGATGAGAGTGGTAGAAACCGACAATATCTTCCCCGCGCTCTCGGCCTTCTCGCTGAATCCGCACCAATTCCTTGGGATCGATGTTGTATCGATTATGGGCTGAGTCACTGCGTGTGTTGCCGCAGCGCGCCGTGCTGGTCACGACCCGCGAGCCGTCATCTTCGAACCTGCCCAGCAGGATTCCGCAACACTCGTGCGGGTAGGTTTCTTCGCCGTGTTTACGGATCTCGTCGTAGTCGGTACGCGGAAATTTGAGCATCACTTGAAGTCGGTAGGAAGGAGTCAGAATGAAGAGGTTGAACCCATACCTTCATCTGCATCCTTTATTGTCTCAGCTTTCAGTCCAGAATCGTTCACTCAAGTACTTGTCACCGGAGTCACAGAGGATGGTGACGATGACCGCTTCCTGATCGTTCTGAAGCTGTAGGGCGCTGGCAACCTTCAACGAGCCCACTACAGCGGCGGCAGCTGAGATTCCCACCAGCAATCCTGCCGTTCGCGACAAACGCCGCGCCATGGCATAAGCGTCCTCCGTGCCAATCTCGATATTCTGGTCAGCCAGCATCGGATCGTAAATCCTGGGTACGAGCGCGCTAGCCATATGCTTTGCACCTTCGATTCCATGGAATGACGAATCAGGTTGCAACGAGATGCACTTTACCGAGGGATTTAGTTCTTTCAAACGGCGAGTGGTGCCAACGAAAGTTCCGCTCGTTCCGAGCATCGAGACAAAATGGGTGACGCGCCCCTGCGTCTGCTGCCAGATCTCGTTCGCTGTCATGTAATAGTGCGCTTTCCAGTTTGCGTCATTTGAATACTGGTCCGCGTAGAAATACTTGTCAGAATGGGCATCGGCGAGTTGGCGGGCCATGCGGATCGCCCCATCGGACCCGTCATCCGGGCTCGTGTAAATGATATTGGCGCCGTATCCTTGGAGGATCTGCTTTCGCTCTCGGGAAACGTTCTCGGGCATGCAGAGCGTAACCGGGAATCCTTCAGCAGCACCGATCATCGCGTACGCAATGCCGGTATTGCCGCTTGTAGCATCCAGCAGGATCTTCCCCGGTGTGAATTGCCCTTGCCGACGGCCTTCGGCGACAATGTTCGAGGCCGCTCGATCCTTAACGGATCCCCCAGGGTTGTACCATTCGGCCTTGCCCAAAAGTGTTACGCCCGGCAGTTCGCTGGTGACGGCATCGAGTCGTAAAACAGGTGTGTTGCCGATGCGTTCAGTCAGCGTATGGCCCAGTGTTTCGCCCAGGTTGGAGCGTGTCTCACGGGATAATCGGTCTTGGGCCGTTGACATCTCCGCTGTCTTAATTGAGCCAAATCTCATCGAGGGAACCCAGTCGCCATGACCAAGGTAATGTGCCATGCAGTCAGAAACACGATATGTAGTAACTTTATTGGATGAATTAGGTTCGTCCGGCGATGCAGCTCTTGTAAAGTTACGCCCGGTTCTCATAATACGCATCTGAATAGACAAGAGAACGCCGCCAGGGAAAGGTTATATAAAACAATGGCAAACACAGAAGCACGGAGTTACGAAGAGGCCTTAGCCTGGCTGCGCGAGCACGGGTTTGATGTCACCGACGCACCGGGCACCGCCGCTCGCGTTTTCTTGCGGAAATATAACGTGTCAGCTGCAATCCAGAAGACTCCGGAGGACGGTGTCAAAATCTTCGCCTATCCCGGATATCTGATTGGAAGCGAGATTTCGAAACTGGTGAACCGCGGCTATCAGCAATTCCTGAAAACGTCAAAAAATGAGGTGCCGGCCACAGCCGACCAGTTGAAAGCGCTACAAACGTTTTCGGAAGAGCTCAAGATGGCTCTCGCTCTGCCAAGCCTCTACAACGAGTCGCTTGGAACCGTGAGCGAGGCATACCAGTATGATCGGGTCAAGGATCGTGACAAGCCGCCGGTGGAGCGCCCTAAAAGGCCCTGGGAAGTTGCAGGGAAAGAGACTGCGATAGCGGCTAAAAAAGGAAGGGCTTAAAAATAGGTTTCAGAGTTGAAAAGCAGGCCGGTCCACCCTTGCCTGGTGAATCACAAGCTTCGTGCTACCATCGCGCGCTATTGCCAAAGTCTCAAGCCTGCCTTATCGATCCGACTTCGAATCGTGCGCTGTGGGCATCTTTCCGGCGACGCTCTCGTCGGCTTTCTCGTGCAATTGTCGCACCCTAGCTAGTTCGTGTTCGGCTGCCGCCTTCTTGCCTATGGCCTGATACAGGCGACTCAACTGATAGTGGGCATCAGGTACGGTTGGATCGAGATTCACCGCATGATCTAGAGCAAGTTCGGCTTGGGTATATTTTTTTTGCTGGAGATAAATCGCACCGAGATCCACGTAGGGGATGCGAAGATCTTTCTTCTCATGGATGGCCTTCTCGAGCAGGGGAGCAGCAGCGTCTGCATTGTTATTCTTCCACTCGATGTCTCCTAAATAGGCTAGGGCATGCGCGCTATTCGGGTCAACTTGTAATTCGCGTTGGAACTCCTGTTTAGCTTCGTCGTATTGCTGAGTTTTCCAATAGAGATAACCGAGCCCGAAAT
>JASLEQ010000634.1 GCA_030151135.1 Candidatus Sulfotelmatobacter sp.
GGGGAGTGAACCGGTGCCGGAGTTCTCGGCATGCTTTGGGTCGCCGTTTCTGCCCCTGGCGCCCAGTGTGTACGCGGAGATGCTTGGCCGCAGGCTGCGGGAGCACAACGCGCAATGCTGGCTGGTGAACACCGGCTGGCAGGGCGGACCTTACGGCATCGGCAAACGCATGAGCATTCCCTACACCCGCGCGATGGTCGATGCGGCTGTCGAGGGTGAACTGATCCACGAGGAATTTGAAATCGAGCCGACTTTTGGCTTCAGCATCCCGAAATTCTGCCGCGGCGTTCCGCCCCAGGTGCTAAACCCGCGCAATGCATGGCCGGATAAGTCCGCATATGACAAAGCTGCCGAAGATCTGCGCAACCGGTTTGCGAAGAACTTCGAAAACTTCGACGCGCCGCCGGAAGTGAAGGCCGCGGGACCGAAGGCGCAACGATAAACCTGGTTATTAGTCCTCGCTGGTTTGGTTGGTTTGAAATTCACCGACAGTTCCAGTCCACAATTCCTTTATGTTCGCCCGCAAGATTCGCGTTCAATATCAAGACGCCGACCGTACACTTCCCTGCCCCATCAAGTGGCTGGACTCCTTCTCCATGCGCAGTTTCACCAACTTTAGCGTCTTTGACGACACCCTCCCGATTTCTGATGGAGAAATGGAGATTGGCTCGGGAGTTCCCCTCGATCAACTCAGGGAATCCATGGAGGACTGGTTCCGTCGGAAAGGCTACTTACCGAAGGACTCGCATCTGGTACTAGCGGAGAAATGAAATCGGGTCGAAACTTCGTCCCCAGACAGGTGTTTTTACCCCTGTCGTAATGCGTGGGAAGAGCGTGAATTTCAACAATGTTTAAGAAATGGGTGCGTTTTTCGACGCTATTCCAACGCACGGCAACCCGGACGCGAAATTGTTCCTCTTATTTTCAGAACGCTTGCGCCGGGGTAGGAAATGGCAGACGATTTGCAACCCGATCTGAGGAGGTGCTTAATGAGCTTCAAGTTGCTTCAGTTCTCCCCCCAACCAAGCACCCGCATCCGCATGCGAAACGTTCCCGACCGCTGGACAGAGGGCTACGAATACGCGCGGGGCGTGACATTTCTGCCCTCTTGGATGGAGGATTCGGAACCGTCCTGGGACGCCGAAACTCGGCGCGTGAATTGGGGCGCGATTTCCGGACTCGTACTATCGCTGGCGATTGGTGGTGGGTTCTGGGTTGGACTGGGCCTGCTGGTAGCGCGCGCTGTGCGATGAGTTAAAAACAAGTTTTCATCGATCGAAAAGAAGACGGGGACAGCGTCAACCAGCGCTGGCCCCGTTTTCGTGTGGGAACCTTCCTACTTGTCGTACTTCAGGAGCGACATTACGTCGTAGCCCTTCAACTTGTCTCGGCCGTTCAGAAACGATAGTTCCACAACAAACCCAAGGCCTGCGATTTTTCCGCCTAACTGCTCGGCGAGTTTAGCCGTCGCCTCGGCGGTGCCGCCTGTGGCGAGAAGATCGTCGACAATCAAAACCCGCTGGCCTTTTTGAATCGCGTCTTTGTGGATTTGGAGCGTGTTTTTGCCGTATTCCAGCGCATAGTCATAACTGACGCATTCGGCCGGAAGTTTACCGGGCTTGCGGACGGGAATGAATCCGGCATTCAGACGGTAAGCCAGAGCGGGGGCGAATATAAATCCGCGAGCTTCCATGCCGAGCACGAGATCGATGTCGTGAGCCATGTAATGCTCGGCGAATTTATCGATCAGGGTAGCGAGGCCGGTCTTGTCCTTAAGAAGCGTCGTGATGTCGTAAAAAAGAATTCCCTTCTTGGGGAAATCCGGAACTTCGCGGATCAGGGTTTTCAAGTGCTCGACTTCTTGGGCTGTAACGGCGGAAGGCTTGCTAGCCGACATCTATGCTCCTTTGCTAAAACAGTTTCAAGTTTCAAGTTTCAGGGTTTCAAGACCTCTGCCCCGAAATTTTCAGATACCACGTCAACTCCGAGACTTGAACCTTGCTTTACGACGTTCCCTCAATTCCAAAAGAAGCGAATCGAGGAGTAGGACTTTCGTCGGATACATCGACGGAATCGACTCGGGCAGCACGCGGGCCCTCGCGCAGGCGCGAATGCAATCCAGCTAGCTGGTCGCGGGTTCCCTGTGCGAGCACTTCCACGGTTCCATCCGAATTATTCCGCACCCACCCGGCGATGCCCAGAATGTGCGCTTCACGTTCCACAAACCAACGGAACCCGACTCCCTGCACCCGGCCGTGGACGACGTAGCGGCGCGCCTGAATCAGCTTTTCGGATGCAGTCATTGTCGTTGAGGTGTCGTCCCGAGCGAAGACTCAGCTTCGCGAATGCGAAGCGGATCTGTAGTTGAAGGATTCCCGTGAGCTTGGATTGATCTCTCGTTCAAGTGCCTTCCATTTGGAGCCACGGGGAATGCCTTGCCGCAGCACACGAGCCTGATACAGGGTAGGGATCCTTTGACTCAACTCTACAAGACCTCGCTTTGCCGGTCTTGTTCCGCTCAGGATGACAGAACTTTATGCGCGGGACAGGTAGGCGCCTTCCGACGTGTCTACCTTGATCTTCTCGCCTTCGTTGATGAACGGGGGCACCTGCACGACGAGTCCGGTCTCGGTCTTGGCAGCCTTGGTCACACTCGATGCGGTCGCGCTCTTCAATCCGGGCTCGGTCTCGATTACGGTAAGAATGACCGTCTGGGGCAATTCGATACCGACGGCTTTGCCATCGAAAAATTCCACTTTGATTTCAAGGTTCGGAATGAGGTATTCGACCGCGTCGCCCAGGATGTCCTTCGTCAGATGGGTCTGCTCGTAGTTCGTGGTGTCCATGAAGTAGTAGCTGTCGCCGTCTGCATAGAGGAACTGCATCTCGACTTCATCGACGTTGATCTTCTCGATCGGATCGGGCGAGCGGAAGCGATGCTCGAACATGGCACCGGTGCGCAGGTTGCGCAGCTTGGCCTGGATGAAGGCGCGAAGGTTGCCGGGCGTGCGGTGCTCCACGCTGAATACGGAATGCAGATCATTGTTGTGCTTGATGATCATGCCGGGACGTAGCTGTGTGGCAGGGATCGACATCTGTCAAGAATCTCCTTGTACGATGGCTGTTGAAGCCGGCGGAAGGGCGGGCAAAGCCACAGGTTCCGCCGCCACGAGGGCTAAAGCGTTATTTTACACGGAGCTGCGTTGGAAGGGAAACAGAGCCGGCAGGCGTAAGTAGAAATCTGGATAGGAGGGACTCTGGGGCGCGGACTACAATCAGGGAAGTGCTCGGCCGGGAACGGACACACGTTTATCGTGGGGCACAAGAGACGAGGTTTACATGACAACTGGACGTTATGAAACATCAGACAGCAGCAACGTCGGCACTGCCATTACCTTTCTTCTGATCGGGCTGGGCGCCGGAACTCTTATGGGCATGCTGCTCGCTCCGAAGGCTGGAAAGCAACTGCGTCGCGATCTGCGGCGGGGATACGAAGAAGCCCGGGAAAACTTCGGCGACTGGGCCGAAGACGCCAAAGACCGCGTCCGCGATGTGAGCGAGCGCGTTCGGGACGCGGCCGTCCGCGGCGCCGAGTTCGCAGAAGATCTTCGAGAAAAAGTGGAACCGTTTCGGAAAGCAATCAACCGAGGTTAAAGTCCGGTGGTCAGCGATAAGCGACGTCTGGGATAACGACGCTGACCACTGCCTTTTCAGAAGCCGGACTTTCACTTCCACCGCAATCTGAGTCCATAGCACGCGCCCACAAAAAGAGATATCCCTGGGGCTAGCGGAAAACGGCCGAGAAGAATCCGCCAATCCGTCGAAAAAAACCGCGGTGGTTCGGCTTACCCTGCGAGTCGGGCGGAGCCGGGGGCAGGATGACCGGGTCAACATGGACTTGGCGCTCGAAGGTCTCTTGGACGGGTAAATCCCTGGCAGCCTCGATGGGCGCTTGCGGGACGGCTCGAGCCGCTTCCCTGTCCTTTTTGCTGAAGACGAACGGGGCGTCAATCTGCACGTGCATGTCGTTTGTATTCGAGGGTGGTAGAGGCGCGGTTTCAGGACCACTCGACAGTTGCGTTCCTTCCGACTGAGAACCGACGTCCGCAGCCGCGGGTGCACTGCCCTGCCCGGCTCCAACGCTTAGCTTGGTAGCAGTGTTCGCATCTGGCACGCGCTGTATGGGCTCCTCGGTACGCACGGACGGTGCCGGCGGCGGACATCCACATTCCAGCGGGATATTGTTATCGGTCTTGTCGATCTGCCCGGAGCGAAACACAACCGCCTCATTCGGTTTCACCTGATAGATACGGCTCCCCATCAGTTCTGAGACGATCGCAGACGACGTATTCCCTTTCAGCGCCCGCACACAGGTGTTGCCGTGCGAGTCGGCGCTAACCGCATAGTGGAACTCTCCCGGCCCAGCGAACATGATGCGGAAATCGGGAGTGAGGACCGAATCGGCCGACGTACTCAGCGTATAGTGCGTCTCGATGCCACCAGTGCTGATGCCGAACATCATGTCGCGCTTGGTCTGCGATGGACTGACTGAAAGCGTCGTGCCGGGACAGACCCGGACTTCCCCGCCGCGCGAAAGGTGCAGGACGGCGGTGTCGGTTCCCGCCGCAATCGAAGATCCAGTTCCCATCTTGCCGCTCGCGATAACCGCTGATCCAGGGCTCGAGGAAACCGGGACAACGTCGGCATCTTTCGTCAGGGTGAATCCTGCGGCCTCGGTCGTGGAACCAAGGGAGCCGCCCGTCTTTCTAGAATCTGTCTCATCCGGAGGGCGCAATCTCACCAGCAAGCGGTTTGCGGAATTCTCCACCGAGTGTCCGTAAGGCTCTCGCAAGTCGACCGTAATGCGGGCTAATGGAGGGTTGTTGCGTAGCTGGTCAGCGTGAATGGCCAGGATGCTGTTTTCCGGCGCATCGGGCACTTTCGGCGTTAATGCCAAACGAGAATTCGGCAGATCGATCAGCAGGCGTGGAGGCGTATCCATCGACTGAATCCTGGGAACGAGGGTACCAGTCGAAAGAATCTCAATGGCTGGAACATCCTTATCGCGGATGACGGAGACACTTTTAATCAGACGCGGTGCGGGAGACTTTTGTGCGCTCACGGCGGCCGCAACAAGAACTATCAAGACGCAGCCAGACTTCAGGGGAATGCGCGGCACCAGAATCCTCAAAATGGGGTGATTGGAAAACGATATCACTTGTTTGAAGTTCAGGGTGCAGAACACAAGGTTTCGAACTCAGGGAATGAGGAGTAGGTACTGGATCGAGAGCTCGCGTTTGCGGAGATATTTCGAGATGCTTGCCCTGGCAGAAACTTTACGTTCGAGTCATCTGCGGCAGTCCTCAGGCGCAGCCTGTTGCGGGCAACCTACGCCTCTGGGAGGAATTCGTATTCCTCGATGGCGGCGGCAACCGTGATTTTGCCATCGGAGGTACCGTTTTCGACGCGAACGACTTTGCCCTTGCACTGCACACGAATACTTTCGGTAAGCGTGATCTCCGGCGGCAGAGTGAGTGTGAAGCCGATGGGCGCGCCTTGCGCCATATCGGAATCGACATAGAAGCAGATTCCGCGTGCGCTGACGTCGCGCAGTTGAACCGCCTTAGGCGGGTGGGTACCATTACTTCCGAGGTGGTTGACGGTTACTGGCACGCGCAGCGCGAACCGCCGTGCGCCCCTTTTTTCTTGCTGGGGCTCTGCCATGTACTTCCTCCAAAGTGGCGCTTGCTAAGGACCCGATACGAATTGTATGCAGGATGCGCCGCATTTGCGTTTTGGTCAATACCACTGTCAGGCCGGAAACTAGCTCGTTAGGGGGAGAGAAAACATAACATCGGCCAGGAAGTTGGAAGCTGCAAGCTTTGCATCGCCATCGGAGCGGCGTTCTTGTCGCCGTTCGGTGTACCCTGATATCGGGAGCAGGAATGATTTTCGTTCTCGACAACTACGACTCGTTTACTTATAACCTCGTCCAGTATCTAGGAGAGCTGGGCGCGGAAGTCGAAGTGCGACGAAATGATCAAGTCTCAGTAAAAGAAGTCGAGGCCATGCGGCCGGAAAAAATCGTGGTATCCCCCGGCCCGTGCACCCCACACGAAGCTGGCATCAGCATCGATCTGATCCGGCATTTCGCGGGCAAGGTTCCCGTCCTTGGGGTGTGCCTCGGGCATCAGGCAATTGGAGAAGCCTTCGGCGGCAAAGTGATTCGAGCCCCGCACCTGATGCATGGCAAGACAAGTCCCGTGATGCACGACAACAAGACAGTGTTCCAGGGCCTGCCCATGCCGATGACCGCGACGCGGTATCACTCGCTCATCGTGGAAGAGAAAAATCTGCCGTCGGATCTCGAAGTGAGCGCCTGGACCACGGAAAAGGACGGCAGCCGCACCATCATGGGACTGCGGCATAGAAAGTTCGCTATCGAAGGTGTACAGTTTCATCCCGAAAGCGTCTTGACCGACGCGGGGAAAACGCTGGTAGCAAATTTCCTGGGGCAGTAATTAATCCTTGATGGCCAGCTGCAGAGGGGTGGGATGCTTGCTACTCACTACCTCTTCGAGCCATTTCCACCGCGCGCAATAGCGCTCCAGCTTTGTTCATTGACTCCTGAAATTCCGTGGCAGGATCTGAATCGGCGACAATGCCCGCGCCCGCTTGCAGGTATGCCTTCTTCCCTTTCATCAGCATGGTGCGGATTCCGATGCAGGAATCGAGATTGCCGGCAAAGTCGGCATATAAAACTGAGCCTCCATACACTCCACGCCGCGTGGGCTCGATCTCTTCGATGATCTGCATTGCCCGGACTTTCGGCGCGCCGCTAAGCGTTCCCGCGGGAAAGCACGCCTGAAATGCGTCGAGCCCGTCGAGGTCTTTTCTCAAAGTGCCTTCCAGCGCCGATACCAGGTGCATCACGTGCGAATAACGCTCGACGTACATGAGGTCTTTCACCTTGACCGAACCGTATTCGCTGACGCGGCCCAGATCGTTCCGTCCGAGGTCGACCAGCATCACATGCTCGGCGCGTTCCTTCTCGTCGCTCCGCATGGCTTGTTCCAGGCGGCAGTCTTCGGCTTCGTCTTTGCCGCGAGGATGCGTCCCGGCAATCGGACGGTATTCGAGTTTTTGCCCCGTCACCCGCACCAACATCTCGGGAGACGAACCGAGAATGTGAGTGTCCCCATTCTTGAGGAAATAGAGATATGGCGAGGGATTCACCTGGCGCAGTGCTCGATAGAGATCGAAAGGTGCAACCTCGGGAACAAAATCAAGCCTCTGGGATAACACGACCTGAAAAATGTCTCCGGCCGCGATGTATTCTTTGCAGCGCTGTACGCTGCGCAGGTAATCGGCGCGCTTGGTGCTGGCATTTATTTTGAGCTTGCCTAACTTTCGCTTGCCGGAATTTTTCCACATGGAAGGGCTCAATCCGCTGGCAAGTTTTTTCTCCAGCGCCTTGATGTCACGCAGCGCGCGATCATAGGCGCGTCGGGGACTCTCGCGGCGCACGTCTGCTGCAGCCATGATGTGAATCTGATGACGCAGGTGATCGAATGCCAGCAGGCGGTCGAAGAACATCAACTCAGCATCCGGCAATGATAAGTCGTCGTCAGCATGCTCCCCGATGTTCTCCAGCAGGCGTACGACGTCGTAAGCGAAATATCCCACCGCTCCCGCGGTAAAAGGAGGCAGTCCCGCGACCGTCGCAGGATGGTGCTCGCGCAGCAACCGCTTCACCACCTGGAACACGTTCTCGGCGACGCCTTCCCGCTTTCGCCCGCGCTCGATCTCCACCTTGCCGTTTCGGGCCCTCACGCGCATATACGGAGCTGCGCCCAGGAACGTGTAGCGGCCGATCTGCTCCCCGCGCTCCACGGATTCGAGCAGGAACGCGTGCGACTCCTTCTGGGCGATTGCCAGGAACGCGCTGACAGGCGTAAGCAGGTCGGCACTCACCGACTTGACGACCGGCACGAGCGTCGCCTCGCGCGCCAGCCGGGAAAACTCCT
>JASLEQ010000719.1 GCA_030151135.1 Candidatus Sulfotelmatobacter sp.
CGCCCCAGACGTTTCCAAATGGAAAAATCGAACTTTCCTTGGATATCCCAGGTCCGATGGTCAGGTCGGAACGAGAAATTACTGGCTCGTCGTGCCGCTAGTCTTCTGCGAGAACAAAAATATTCAAGTTCTGAAACAAGCCTTTGAAGAGGAACTTGGGTTTGCTGCTCCGCAGGTATACCGACAACAAGTGGCAGAGATGGCGAGGCTGTATCGTGATGGCAAGTTGACTCAGCTTTCAGATGAGTTTCGCGCTGGCGACGGCTCCCATGCTTCGAGCCCTCGCCTTTTCGAAAACGTCGACGGCATACGTTTTCTGCTGCATGAAGGCGGTTGCGGCGGGACCCATGAAGACTCCAGAAATCTTTGCGGATTGCTTGCTGGCTACATCCACCACCCCAACGTCGCGGGTGCAACAGTTTTGAGCCTAGGCTGTCAGCATGCGCAGATTCGAATTTTGCAGGAAGAGATCCGGAAGCGAAATTCGCAATTCGATAAACCATTATTTATTTTCGAACAACAGCAGAGCGGATCCGAATCCGCAATGATGACTCAGGCAATCCGCCAGACATTCCTTGGATTAGCGGAGGCGAACAAAGCGCAACGCACCCGTGCGCCGCTGTCGAAACTCTGCGTTGGACTGAAGTGCGGCGGTTCCGACGGTTTTTCCGGAATCTCGGCGAACCCGGCAATCGGCCATGCCTCCGATCTCCTTGCCGCGCTCGGAGGCCGGACCATTCTTTCCGAGTTTCCCGAACTCTGTGGCGTTGAGCAGAACTTGATCGATCGTGGACGAAGCAAAGAGGTCGGAGACCGTTTCATTCGATTGATGACTGATTATGCCGCACGCGCCGCGGCCGTTCGTGCCACCTTTGAAATGAATCCTTCACCCGGAAATGTGAAAGATGGTTTGCTCACGGATGCGATGAAATCCGCAGGAGCGGCTAAAAAAGGCGGAACTTCACCCGTAACAGCGGCTCTCGATTATCCGGAGTACTCAACCGAGGCGGGCCTGAACCTGCAATGTACGCCCGGAAACGACGTCGAATGTGTTACCGCACAGGTTGGAGCGGGAGCAAGCGTTGTTCTTTTCACCACCGGCCTGGGCACTCCGACCGGAAATCCCGTTGCCCCAGTTGTAAAGCTTTCCACCAACTCCGCGCTCGCCAAAAAAATGCAGGACATCATTGATATCGACACGGGCCCGATAGTTGAAGGTCAGACCACCATTGAGCAGACGGGAGAAGCCATCCTCGACTATGTAATTGAGGTTGCCAGCGGCCGAGCGCTGACCAAGGCCGAGCAGAAGGCACAGGAAGACTTCATTCCGTGGAAGCGGGGTGTTTCGCTGTGACGTCCGTCGGAAATCGCACAAGCGATCGGCGTCTTGACGGACGTACTTCAATCGTTACTGGTGCCGGGAGCGGCATCGGCCGGGCGATCGCCCTTCGTATCGCTTCCCATGGAGCATTTGTCCGGGCACTGGATATAAACGAGCCCGGAGCTGCTGAAACCTGCCAGATGGTTGCCTCGGCTGGAGGCCATGCGACTTCCCACCAGTGTGACGTCACGAATCAGCGTCAAGTGATCGAACTGTTTTCCACCCTTTCGCGGGAAGGCAACATTCACATCCTGGTAAATAACGCAGGCATATCCCACATTGGAACTGTGGAGAGCACGACAGAGCAGGATTTCGATCGCCTGGTCGCCGTGAATATAAAAGGATTTTACAACTGCCTGCACGCAATTCTGCCGCACATGCGGCGAAACGATCGAGGCGTCATCCTAAATATGGCGTCGATCGCTGGGTCCGCCGGTCTGCCCGACCGATTCGCATATTCAATGACCAAGGGTGCTGTCGTCGCGATGACTTTTTCGGTCGCGCGCGATTACCTGGCACACAACATTCGTTGTAATTGCATTTCGCCGGCTCGCGTACACACTCCATTTGTCGATCGATATCTGAAGAATAATTATCCGGGGCATGAAAAAGAGATGTTCGACAAACTCGCAAGCTCACAACCCATCGGACGCATGGCCGAACCCGATGAGGTGGCCTCTCTCGCCTTGTTCCTTTGTTCCGATGAAGCATCCTTTATTACCGGCGTGGATTACCCGCTGGACGGTGGTTTTCTTAACCTTCGAGGCTAGCGCATGGATTTGGGACTTAAAGACAAGGTCGTCATTGTTACGGGTGGGGCAAAGGGAATCGGCGCCGAGATCGTCCGAGCCTGCGCCGCAGAGGGTGCAATCCCCGTCATTGTGGGACGGGATGCGGAGGCGGGCCAAGAAGTCAGGAATGATATTCAGCGCCAGGGCGGCCGCTGTGGTTTACTCACTGTGGATCTTTCAACAGCTGAAAACTGTGAGGAGGCGGTGGCAAAAACCGTTTCTGATTTCGGATCTGTGTTCGGCTTGGTCAATAATGCGGGTCGAAATGACAAGGTTGGTTTGGAGGAGGGTAGCCCCTCAGAGTACGTGGCTTCCCTGAACCGCAATCTTGTTCATTACTACAGCATGGCGCATTACCTTCTGCCTCATCTAAAGCGTTCACGAGGCTCGATTGTCAACATTGGCTCAAAGACCGCGGTAACGGGACAAGGCAGTACCTCCGGGTATGCATCCTCAAAGGGCGCAATCATGGCGCTCACCCGCGAATGGGCGGTCGAATTACTTCCTTACGGAATCCGGGTGAATACCGTTATTCCCGCCGAGGTCATGACGCCGCTTTACCGCAGTTGGCTCGATACCTTCCCGGAGCCGGAGAAGAAGCTGAATCTGATCCTTTCAAAAATTCCCCTGGAAAAGCGAATGACCACCTCGGGAGAGATCGCCGCTATGGTCGTTTTTCTCCTCTCAGATAGGTCAAGCCATACGACCGGGCAGCACCTGTTTGTGGATGGTGGCTACGTCCATCTGGATCGCTCACTCACGTAGACGTTCCCAGCGTTTCAGCCCCTTTGTCCGGTTTTCGTAACGAAAATCAATCTTTTGTTCAGGTTGGCATCGCCTCGGTGAGAATGCCATTACACGAGGGGGGAAGGAGTGGCTCCGGGCGTCTGCCAGACCTGCGGCGGTTCCGGTTACATCGCGAAGCCAGTGGACCTGAATGGAAAGTCCGAGGGCGTCGCGTTTATCCGGATGAAGTGTCCCGCCTGCGGCGGAAGCGGCCGGAAGCGCCCGATCTCACCTACAGCCGCGGGCTGACCGCACGGCCTGCGGTGCTTGCGAAAACGTACGGAATCCGGATCGTCAACTTCCCGTTTAACGGTGGATGATCCGGTCCGGACGTTCTCGTTCCTCTACATATGTGCCGGTTCAGGCGATCCCGGCAGCCTTCGAACGACTACTCCGAAAGATGGGCAACGCGGTTTCCAATCGATTGCGGCCATTCTCTTTTGCCTTGTACAACGCTTTGTCCGCCGCCTTCACGACCGCTTCGAATACGGAACGCTCGCTCGAGTTCGCGACTCCAATACTTACTGTGACTGATAACGCCGCGGTATCTTTTTCGCGCGTAAGCTGCCGAATCACATCCGCTTTCGACGACCTTCTGCTGCGCTGAGATCTCCTTTCAGCCCCCCTGGGGAGTTGTCGGCGATCATTTCCTCGCAGGCGGAATTCCGATTTCTCAATCCGTTGCCTCAAGTGTTCCAGCGAGTCAACAACTTCTCCCACGCTCTTGCCTGGGAAGAGAATATTGAATTCCTCTCCGCCGCAACGGTACGCCTGTCCTCCCGCACTCACTTGAGCGAGATTCGAGGCAACAAGTCGCAGTACCTGGTCCCCAGTGTCATGACCAAAGGTGTCGTTGAAGCGTTTGAAATGATCAATGTCTACGACTGCAACGGAATACGGATGCCTCAATCGCAGCGTGGCTTCGTTGAATGCCCGCCGCGAAGGCAATCCAGTCAACTCATCGTGATAGGCCAGCAGGTAGGAGTTTTCCACGATCGATACTGCAACCACAGCGGCTGCCGCCGTCCAGTACAGCATGGAAGTGGCCACGGTCTCCTGATTGCGCATCGCCAGGGCAATGGCGAATAAGGACCAGACGAACGCACTGTCGAGTGGCTTCCGCGTATAAAAGAAACGGAGAAGCAGCAGGACCATCGCCGCTGCAAAAAGATACCCGGCATAGTGTGAGAGCGGAACCGGTTGCGGCGCATGGCGAGCGGAAACAAGCGCTGACGGCCTTCCTCCGCTTGCGCCACCCAGTATCACTGCGCCCGCCAAGGTTTCCACGGATAGGAAGATGCATAGCGGAGCAACGGCCTCAAGGTTGAATCCCCGCTCGTGCATGAAGGCAATCAGGACGAAGTTAACCGGCAGTAGTATCGAAACCACTCGCAGTGTTGTCAGGAAGTGAGGCCCGCCTAATGTAGAGACCGCGGCTTGCTGCGCGATCAGAATCAATATTAATGAGAGAAAGCTTCGGCTCGAATGAAATCGCCATGCAAGTAGCATCCCGCCGAAGATAGAGCAGTAGTACAGGAAATTAATCGCGGGCGCGGCTATCGTCAGCCAGCCTGAGTACACAAGAAAGGCGACACCAAGTACCAGGACCCCGCCTGGCACAAAAAACGCTCTGATCGCCGTGCGATCCCAAAGGCGCACTGAATCACTCCGTCCACAAACCCTGCCGTCAATTATCCGCGTCTTCAAAGCCCTCCGGGATTAGCAGGGGAGGTTCAAGCCGACGCCCAGCCCGCTTGCGAAGAATTCCGCATTTGAACCTCTGCTCTGTTTTGGCATCCACGTACCTTCGTTCTGCGAGGATTTGGCTTCAGTTCAGCAGTTTCTAACTAGACTGGGACGTTCCATTAAGGACGGTTCACTTATGCGAATTCTTATGGCGGAAGATGATGAAGCTCTGGGCAAATTTGTTCAACAGGGCCTTGAAAGCGAGCAATACAAGGTTGACCTGGTTCGGGACGGAGAGCAGGCCCGGTCAGCGGCCACCGACTCCGAATATGACCTGGTCATACTCGATCTCAACCTGCCCAAAGTAGACGGCGTCTGCGTGCTCCGGCACCTGCGGCTAAAAAAGCCGAGCCTTCCGGTGCTGGTGTTGACACAACGCACGCGGGTGGAGGACCGCGTGGAATGTTTGGACACTGGCGCGGATGATTACCTTCCGAAGCCATTTTCCTTCTCGGAGCTTTCGGCTCGAATCCGAGCTCTGATCCGACGGAGCCATGTGCCCTCAGAGGCTGTCCTGGCTATCGCCGATCTAAAGTTGGATCGCGTGCAACGTCTGGTCCAGCGGGCCGGGGTGCGTATCGACCTTACAACAAAAGAGTTCACCCTTCTGGAATACCTGATGCGTTACGCGGGGCGCGGGGTGACACGGTCCATGATTCTTGAGCATGTCTGGAATCTGTCATTTGATACCACCACGAACGTCGTCGATGTCTACATCAATTATAAAGCGGCGCGAGTGGGAGATCTCGTCACCATCAGCGTGGTGCAGAATCTCTCGGCTTCAAACACGGGAAACGTTGCCACCAACCGCAGTCTCTCCGCCAGTTCGGGAATTACCGCGCTGCCTGGACAATTGAAGACGACGGGAGTCGCCAGCCTGTTTTCGCCAAACTCTACCCAGGTCCTCTCCGGCAAAGCACAGGCGACGTCGCAAACTTCCCTTAGCACGACCCTCACCGGCCGCGTAGCTGCCGTCCTGAGCAGCGGAACCTTAGTCGTCCAGGCAGAGCGCCAGATCACGATGAACAATCAGCATGAAACCGTGATTCTCCGCGGACTGGTTCGGCCCGGTGATCTCGATGCCACGAATACCGTCGCCTCCAATAATGTCGGGGACCTCGAAGTGGAAGTGAAAGGCAAAGGTGTCATCAGCGAAGGTACACGTCCGCCCAACCCGGTGGTGAAGTGGATCCTTCGCCTCGTGGGATTCTAGATGCCAACATTGACGAAATCTTCGTTCCGCCTGCTGATCGTCCCTCTAATTTCTATCATTCTGTCTTTCCCGGTTTTACTTTCCGCCGAAGTTCACAAAGTCCTGGTACGCGACGTCGCTTCGGTAGAAGGCATTCGCGACAACGCCCTCGTCGGCTATGGACTCGTCGTGGGACTCAAAGGGACCGGCGATCGCCAGCAAACTTATTTCACCGTTCAAACTCTGGCCAGCATTCTCGCGCGCATGGGCATACAGATCCCCACCGCCTCCGTTCGTGTGAACAACGTTGCCGCGGTCTTTGTCACCGCCAGCCTGCCTCCTTTTGCGCGTCCTGGCATGCACCTCGACGTGCTCGTCTCCTCCAGTGGCGATGCGCGAAGTCTGGAAGGAGGGCTGCTTCTGCTCACGCCGCTCTACGCCGCTGATGGCCAGGTCTTCGCAGCTGCTCAGGGTCCCTTAGTGGTCGGTGGTTACGCGGTCGGAACCTCCAACAACGCCAAACAGATGAACCATCCCACGGTCGGCAGAGTTCCCGGAGGCGCCCTCGTCGAGCGGGAGAATTCCCTCGATCTCTCCAGGCTCGATCACCTTTCGCTGCTGCTGAACGAACCGAACTTCTCAACCGCCAACAATCTCGCAAACGTCATCAATGAAACATGGTCGTCAAAAATTGCCACCGCAGTCGATAGTCGCAGGGTAGACGTAGAAGTCGCGAAGATCGGTCCCGCGTCAGTGCCCGTGTTGATGAGCCGAATCGAGAACCTGGAAATTGAAGTCAGCCGCCGGGCTAAGGTTGTCGTCAACGAGCGCACCGGCACGGTTGTGCTCGGACGCGACGTCCATCTCGGCGCTGTCTCCATCCTTCATGGAAATTTCTCCATCGAAGTTACCACCGCGCTCAACGTCTCCCAACCAAATCCCATGTCCAATGGAAAAACTGAAGTTGTGCCCCAAACGAGCCTGCGCACAACCGAAACTCCCGCCCGCAATGTCGAACTCGAAGAAGGAGCCAGCGTCGAGCAACTGGTCACCAGGCTGCAAGCTATCGGCGCGACCGCCCGCGATGTAGTTTCGATCCTTCAGGCGATCAAGGCTGCCGGGGCCCTTGAAGCAGAATTGGAGATCATCTAATGAATGAGATATCGCCGGTTGGATCTACCGTGTCAAAGCTGTCCGTATCGCTTCCGACACCCAGCGTCAAGGCAGCCCGTCAATTTGAAGCGAGCCTGATCTCGTCCATACTCGAATCGATGCAGAAGGCTTACGTTTCTCTTCCAGGGGAAGACTCTCTTCCGGGGTCCGAGAATTACGGCTACCTGGCCACTCAGGCCCTGGGCTCTGAAATCGCGGCTCGTGGAGGTTTCGGCATTGCAGATATGATTTCGCGCTACTTCGCCGCGCATCCTGACAAGAAATAGCGCGGCATGATTCACCGTCCCGGCGCGTCAAGCAGATCGTCGCTTACTGCCCCGACTGCGCCTTCTTCACGCGCATCGCAGGATCGCCAAAGAGCACGTAGCTCTTGCGTACGTCGAGATCGCTGATCGAAGACTTGGCCTTAAGGATCGCGTCGCCGATTCTCATGCCACCATTGATTGCATCCTGCACAATCACGCCATCCATCACCGTTTGAGGCGGCAACTGATTCAGTCCGCTCGATGCTACCACCGCTACCCCACCGCCATTTTGCGCAAGGATCAAACTTACGCCCAGCGGCTGCGCATAAACATCCTGGAAATATCCGTTCAGGCAATCCATCACCAGGAACACTGGCACTTGAGTTCCGTTGCTCAGCGAACTTACAGTGTTTTCATCGAAAATGTCTGAGCCCGACCACTGCTCTTCCGAACCGTGTCCCAGATAATTCACCAGCAGTTGGCCGGAGTTGATCGCGTCTGCGATCTGGGTGCGCGCGCCCGCAACCCCGACGTTATCAACGAACACGTCCGTGAACTGCATGGTGGTGGGCAGTTCGCCCTGCACTGTCTGGCTGTACTGCGTGAAGTCGTCTGAAGGATCGTCCTTGTCGGCGATAAACAACGCATTCCCAGTCCATGGCCCGTTCGTCGCCTTTCCAAGGTATCCCGCAATCTTGTTCGCTACAATCTGCGCTTCTTGCGGCGTGCTGACCGGCAGACGTCCTGTCGGAATGGTCGGCATTCCCGAATCTGTGAAATCCGAGAACCAGTCATCCGACGCGGTCATCATGCTGCTCGTAGCGATAATGCGCGTGGGCACGTAGTCGAGGTCCCCGAATCCCAAATAGTTTCTTGGATCGAGAGATGCCCGCCCATTCAGCAGCAGATATTGGGGCGCGTGTCTCCATCCCTGAACAGCCATTTCCAGGAAGCGCCTGATGGCATAAGGACTGCGCTCGCCGAAATTGAATTCGTCATACAAATCGCCTACCGGAACCACCGCGACCTGTTTCCCTTCGGCACGATGCGCCTGCACCAGCGGTATCAGGGCCGGCGCAAACTCGCCGTAAGTGACGACCACAATGTCGGCTCCCATCTGCCTGCTATGCCACTGCGAAGGATGGTTCGGAATTACCGCCGTTTGCGGCAGGCTCTGGTTTCCCGCGCTGGCCAGAAGTGTATGGCTCGTCTGCGTCGGCCCGTGGCCCTTCGTGAACGGAATCTGTATGGCGATCTCATACGTGCTGTCCTTAGAGACCGTTCGCGGCGTCAACTGCACTGGCCGTATCGGATCGGTGATATCTACTACCACCGGGGTACTGCTGAAGTTGCCGATCTTGATCTCATCGCCCGCTTGCCCCGTGAACTTCAATCGATCCGAATCAGCGGCGTACAAATGCGGATACGTGATCCGGATATAGTTCACCAGGCTCATGTCGTAGTCGCCATTCTGCGCGGTCAAGGTAACGGTATTGCTCCAGGGCAGCAGCAAGCCCGCCGGAATCGGGATCTTGAGGTACCCTTGCTCCTGCCCGGTGAAAACAATGTCCCCAAGGTTCGTTCCATTAAGCGCTACTGCCACATCGTGCGGGTAAGCAGTGATGACGCCTTGAAGCGCAACCTCGAGTTGCGGCACTTGGGATGAGTTCGTATCCAGGTGCGGAACTTCTACCGCCTCATCCGTCGGGGTCGTGGAGACCAGCGCGCCGAAGAAGTTCTGCCCGCTGTTCGTCAACAGTGCAGAGAAGTAGATCGTGTGTTGCTGCAATTCCACCGTGGTGGAGTAACTCGCCGGAGGCGGATTGGACCCTGTCGACGGGGCCATCGTCGGAATCCGCAGTCCAGGACCGTTCTCGGCCGTCAGCCAATACACGCGAGTGCCCCAGAAAATTGTGTTGATTGCGGTTCCATAAAAATTGATCGTGGCGCTCGGTCCAAATCCTCCTGGGCCTGCGGTCGCGCCCGTGACTTGTATCGGGATCTCAATCGCCTCGGCGTACAAATGCAGCATCGCCGGATCCACATTCGGATCTAGGCCCGCCTGCACCAGTTCGGGCTGCGACACCGACTGCCAGCCCTCGCGCTGCACCAGAATCTTTACCGCGCGGCGCGATGCCAGGTCAAACTGCTTCTCCATCTGTGCGCGAGAAATCTTCAGAGTGGGGAACTCTTCCACAAAGTGGCTCAGCTGCCCTTGCATTGCCGCGGGTTCGGATTGCGAAATCTGGCTCAGAGTGTGGGCCTCCGTCGTGGAGCCCTCGTCGCTTTGTTGTCCACCTGAGGGTGAAACGGGCCCGTGCATCGTGCGCGTGCCGTTCACATCCACATCCTCCAGCCAGTAAGAAGCGCCTGAGTTCGAGCTTGATGGATCGATCCAGCTGTAGCTCTTGCCTCCATGTCTCGGCAATGCTCCGTTCATCAACAATGCCGCTCCCGCGATCAGCGACGGGTTCATCCGGATCTTCGCCCCATTCACATCGCGGTAAATGTTGAAGCCGAGGTTGTGGGTTTCGCTCCCGGTTCGCCAGTTCAGAAGTATTCGCCGCGATCCAGTCTTATCCGTTCCGTATTGAGCCGAGAACGACCGTAGCGTCACGCTGGTCGGCGACAGCACCGTCACGTTCACCGATGACGTGTTGTTGTTCGTGTTCGGGTCTACCTGGTCCGCACTCACTGTCGCCGTATTCGTGATGACGCCCGGCACACCAGGTATCGTCAGGATCGAGATGGTCGCCGTGCCCGCGTTGTTCATCGTTCCTAGCAGGCAGGTCACAGTTGCTCCAGCTTCCGAGCAGGTTCCCTGTGTGCTCGTGGAATCTAAATACGTGACGCTCGTCGGCAGAGTATCTGTCACCGTCACATCTGTTGCGGTCGCAGGCCCATTGTTGGTCACCGTTAGCGTGTACAGCAACGGAGTTCCTTCCGTCACCGGATTGGGCGTGGCCGTCTTTACGATCGCCATGTCCGCACTGCTGGAGTTCGCGACCGTGATCGTTGCACTCGCGGTATTGCTGGTCAGCCCTGGAACAATGTCGCTGGCCGTTGCCGTATCGGTATCCGTAATGTTCGTTCCCGAGGGCGTTCCCGAATTCACCTGCAGCACCAGGGTGAAGCTCGCAGTGCTGTTGACCGCGAGAGTGCCGCCATCTGTGCACGTGATCGTCCCGGTTCCTCCGACTGCCGGAACCGTCCCGCATGTCCACCCAGCCGGTGGCGTGATCGACTGGAAATTTGTGTTTGGAGGCGTGACTTGCGTAAAGCTCAATCCGGTTGCCGTAGCCGGCCCCAGATTTTTCACCGTTTGCGTATAGGTCACGTTGCTGCCGGCCGACACTGACGTTGGTGCCGCCACATCCGTCACGACCAGGTCTGCTTCGGCCAACGTCGCGACTACATCATTCGCGGTAGCGGTATTGTTCGCCGTATTCGGATCGGTGATCGATGAAGTCACGTTGGCGGTTTCGCTGATTGCCGTTCCTGCGGCTGTTCCCGCGGTCACCGTCACCACGTAACTTATAGTCGCTGTGCCCGGCGCCAGGCTCGGGTCTGTGCACGTCCTTGTTGCCACCGTGCACGTCCATCCCGCCGGACCGGTCAGCGACACCACGGTCGTGTTCGCCGGTAGCGTTTCTGTCAGGCTCACGCTCGTGGCCGTGCTCGGCCCCGCATTCGTGACCACCTGTGTGTAGGTGATGTTGTTACCGGCTCTCACTGGAACTGGCGCGGGCGTATCCGTGACCGACAAATCGGCCGAGGTCGAAACATAGGTGGTCACCGACGAGGCATTGTTGCCCGAATTCGAATCGCTTGTCGTCGAACTGACCGTATCGGTCTCCGTCAGCGCCGTACCCGAAGCAACGGTGGACGGCACGCTCACTACGAATGTGAACGCCGTTGTCGTCGTGTTGGCCGCCATCGTCGATCCGTCGGTACACGTTAGCGTCGCCAGCGTACAAGTCCATCCCGCCGGCCCGGTCAGCGAAACCGCCGTAGTTCCGGTGGGCAGCGTCTCTACAAGTTTCGGTGCTGCGGCGGTCGCGGGCCCGGAATTCGTCACGGTCTGCGTATACGTGATGTTGCTGCCCGCCGTGACTGGATTCGGACTTCCCGCATTCGTCGCGCTTAAATCCGCCTGTGTCCCGGATGTCACGGCAATGTTCACCGTCGCCGTATTATTGCTCGGATTCGTTTCATTGGTCGCCGAACTCACCGTTACCGTATCCGCAATGATCGTTCCGGCGGCTGTTCCTGCGTTCACTTTGTATACGGCGGTAATCGTCCCGGTCGATCCTGGAGGCACGCTCGGATTCGTGCACGAGATGGGGGCGGTATTTGGGCAAGTCCACGTACCGCCTCCGGTCGTCACCACCGCAACAGAAACGAACGTCGTGTTCGTCGGCGTGGCTTCGGTCACTTTTCCTGTGCTGCAATTGCTTGGACCGTTATTGGTGACCACCTGCGTGTAAGTAATATTGTTGCCCGCCAGAACTGGACTCGGTGTGCCCGCATCCGTCACTGCCAGATCGCAGCGGTTCGATGCGTACACACTCGTGGTGGTCGTGTTATTCCCGCTGTTCGGATCTGAAGTAGTCGCCGACACCGTCGAGGTCGTAGTGATTGTTCCCGCCGTGGTCGCGGCAGGCACATTGACGACCACTACGATATTTGCCGATGTTCCCGACGCCAGGCTCGATCCGTCGATACAGTTAATCGTCCCGGTGGATCCCACTGCCGGATTCGTACAAGTCCATCCACTCGGCGCCAATACTGATTCAAACGTCGTATTCGGAGGGGTCGCTTCCGTGAAACTCGCTCCCGTTGCTGCCGCTGGCCCGTTGTCGGTGATGGTTTGTGTATAGGTGATTGAGTTGCCCGCAATGACTGGATTTGGATCGCCGGCGGTACTCAATGCAAGATCAGCCTGGGTCGCCGCACCGACGACATCCGCTGCCGTCGCGGAGGTCGCTCCGAACGCCTGGTTCGTCGAATTCACCGTCACCGTGTCATTGATCACTGTTCCATTTGGCGTCCCGGCATTCACTTGCAATACCAGTGTGACCGTGCCGCTCGTCCCAGCAGGTGCCGCCGCCGCCGTGCATGTGATCGTGCCCGTTCCTCCCACGGGAGGCGTTGTGCAAGTCGTTCCTGTTGGCGCAGAGATCGATTGAAATGTTGTATTCGGAGGAGTCGTTTCGGTGATCGTCGGATTGTTGGCTGTCCCTGAACCCGTGTTGGTTGCCGTCTGCGTGTAGGTGATATCGCTGCCCGCAACCACTGGGTTCGGGGAAGCCGTATTGGTCACCGTCATCTGTCCTTGCGCGGTAGTGCCTACGCTGACGACGGCGGTGGCGCTGTTGTTCGCCGTGGTTGGATCGATTACCGACGAACTTACTGCAGCCGTTCCGCTGATGAGAGTACCGTTGGCAACCCCGGTATTCACCTTCGTGACCAGCGTGAACGTGCTCGACGACAAACCCGCCAAGTCTACGTTCGCGCAAACCACCGTCCCGGTATTTCCCGGACTCGGCGTCTGGCAGCTCCATCCCGCAGGAGTCGTCAGCGAGATAAAAGTCGTATTGTTGGGAATCGACATGACCAGCGTCGCGTTATCGGCCGCGCTCGGCCCGTTGTCGGTCGCCACAATCGTGTAAGTAATATTGCTTCCGCTCGTAACCGGGTTCGGAGACGCCGCCAGCGTGACCGCCATGTCCGCGATCGAAACGACAGTCGCTACGTCGGTGGACGTATCATTCGTCAGATTCGCTTCGCCACCACCGGAGATCGCCGCAATATTTGTGACGGTTGCTGGCGCAGACTGCGCAACCAGAACGTTCAGTGTGACGGCTGGATAGCTTGACGCCGCAGCTAACGCATCCGAGCGCGTGCAACTGACCGTCTGGTTCGAGATTGAGCAACTCCATCCCGTTCCGCTCGCGCTGCTGGGGCTGATCCCCAGGGGCAACGTATCGTCCATCGTGACCAGACCCGTGGTCGCTCCGTAGGGACTGACGTTCGAGACCGTGATCGTATAACTCGCAGCAGATCCACGTGTAAAGTTTCCAACGTGCGTCTTGCTGATCGCCAAATCAGGAGTGCACAGAGACGACGACTGGATTCCAGTTACTTGTCCGAGCGTCGCGTTGGTTGTAACCGCGCCGCTGGTTCCAGCCGTGGAACCGTAAGGTACGCCGGGGTTCAACGTCAGGCCGCTCGCACCTCCCGACAGGCTGCTGCCGGCCGGCGTTCCCGATACAAAGATGACGCCCCCGCCTCCACCTCCGCCAGGCCCGTGCCGGTCTCCGAGACTATACGGATCAGTCGACCATGCGTTTCCGCCGCTTCCACCATTCGCCTGCAGCGTCAGTCCGCTTTCGCCGCCGTTTGCCGAAAGTACGACGATCGTGCCACCGGCCCCGGCGCCGCCACCTGCATCGTTCGCCGTGCCGTTGTAGGCATTGGCGCCATTGGCAGTGAGCGTTCCTGTTCCGGTCAGGCTGTCGGCTCGTATGAAAATGATTCCGCCGCCCGACGAGCCGCTACTGGCGAGGTTGTCGCCATCAGAATTGTTTCTCGTTCCCGCGCCGCCTCCGCCACCCATCGCGATGCGGTCGATCGTCGCAGGAAACGGTGTGCCACCTTCGCCGCCGCTGCTCAGGTTCGTATTCCACGAATCTCCACCAAACCCTCCGGCCCCGCCGTTCGCTCCCCCACCGCCGCCCGCGTTCTGATCGTTGTTGGCGGGGTCCGAGTCCGTTCCACCGCCACCCGCGTTACCCGGTGCTCCGTGCGCCATGCTGCCATCTGTCCCTGCAGTTCCGCTTGGATATCCCACGCCGTTGATCGTCCGGTTGTACGTGCTGTTGTACTCGACAAACTTCGACGTGCCCGCGACCCCTTCTCCCTTCGGCGCGTCTACCCCCGCTTCACTCGCGCCTGCATAATTCGCTGGCCCGGCGAACTGATAATCAGTATTCGCCCCGGCATTGTTTCCCGACAATTGCATTCCGGCGCCGCCGCGGAAGCCCATGCCGTCCACGACTGCCGTGCCACCTCCCAGATTCAGTTGACCGGCAATGTCCAGGGCAATGATTCCGCCGGTTGTGCCATTCCACGATGAAGCCGTCAGATTCCCCAATGTCGCGGACGTGTACTGCGGAACAAGCACGACCTGATACGTGCTGATTCCTTTTGTCGCCGAAGCCACCGCGCTCGTATATCCGAACACCAGTCCGCCGCCGGGACCTGCGCCCGAAATCGGTACGTTTCCTCCGGCCACCGGTCCGGTTGCGGTTACAAACTCGTAATTGCCGGCATTGTTAATCGCCGTGAAGCCCTGGCCCGTGCTGCCGTTTCCATACTGAACAGAGTTTGACGTGTTGATGCTGGCGTCCTGCATCTGGATGACAAGCAGCAGGCTTCCCGCCGCGATTGTTCCTCCCGCGCCGCGAGACGTTCCCAGCGGAATCGAGGTCGCTCCTTTCGCGACACTTCCATTCCCCGGCCAATATGTGTTGACTGTGCCCGTCAGCGTTCCACCGGCTGTAAGCGTACTTGTTCCGCACACAACGCTCACAACTGGCGCAAGCGCTACATACGTGTTGTTGCCGGTGTTCGGATCAGGCGGAGTTCCGCTATCGGTGATCGTCGCCGTGTTCGGATAGAAGCCAGCCGTTGTTGTCGATACCACTACGGCCACGGTCGCGGTCGCGCCGCTCGCAAACGGAGTTGGCAGGGTGCAGTTGATCGTTGTTGCCGTATTCGTGCAGCTTGTTCCGGCGCTGGGCGTGTATGAAACCAGCGAGAGGTTCGTGGCGTTGTAGGTGTCTGTCAGAGTGACACCGTTTGCCGCCGAAGGACCGTTGTTGGTAATCGTGATGTTGTACGTCGAGTTCTGCCCGAGCGCTACTGCGCTCACGCTCGTGGAGACCGCAATATCCGCCGTACTCGGATTAACAGGAATCGCGGCGTACGACCAGTTCGAATTTGCGCTGAATGTGCCCGCCAGCGGAACGCTCGGCGCTCCAGAGCGGCTGCTTCCAAATCCCGTGACCGCCGGCGGATCCGTTCCGGAAACTGTCGTCGCATTCCACTGCTGCACCTGCGGACCATATGGCGTCGCCGTAACGTTGCCGCCAACCGCCATGGTGTCGATGATCATCCCGTTGATCACGCTGAACGGATTCAGCTGGCCATAACTCGCGCCAGCGCCGTCTGCGGAAACGAAGCTTCCGAGCGGCGTGGTCTGATCAACTCCCGTGAGGGTCGTGGCCCCCGCGACCACACCAACTTTCACTCCGGCAGTCGGTACGTTCACCGAAACAACGACCGGCAGGTTGGTCCCAGACGCCGGGCTCAGCAAGTACCATTGCTCCGCGCGCCGCGTGCCTCCGGCATCATTGTGAGCGCCAATCAGCGTTAGCGGCGTTCCGTTGTATGTCACTCCGGATACCGCGGACCCCGGTGAGTTCGCGATGTTCATCGAGACCCCGACCAGCAGCAATCGATTGGCAGTCGCGGCCGTGGTGTGGGTGAAACTCAGATTGAATGTGCCGGAGCCCGTGAACTCCGCATTCGCCGTTGTCGTCGCGTCGACGGCTACCTGTGCATGGAAAGAAGTGACGCTAAAACAAACAAAGAGAACGATGAGGAAGAGATATTTCAAAGCTTGCAAATGCGGTGATGCCGCTGCCGATTGCTCCACAGCGTTGTCGCAAAAAGATCGCGACCGCGTCGAAGAACGCAAGAAGCCACCGACATTTCCGAAATGAACTCGCACGATGTTCCGTCCTGACCGCACTGTGTGGCCTGACATATGGCCAGACCTCGCATGTTCCGTTCGGCTCGCATCCAATCCGCTGGCGTTCCTCGCAAACCGTTCGCGAGACGTAGCCAATCGTCCGGACCTACCGGAACTGCAAAACTAAGATTTTCCTTAGACGATATCGTTCCAAGACGATCCGGTAACGATTACGGCGGTAACCTTGCCTACCTCTTAGTCACATACTGCGAGTAAGAAGTGCAGGCCCAAAAACACGAAAAGCGCGGCCTGAGGGCTGCGCTCGTTGAGAATTTCTTCTATCTATTTCCAGAATATCAAATTCGGATGGGTAAACCGGCAAAGCCGTTGAGATTATTTCCCCCGCGAAATCATGGGTTTACCGGGAAACCGGGCCATTTCGGGGCTTGACAAGTTTTTCCCGAAGCCCGAGTTTTAGCAGAAGCTAGAAGCTAGAAGCTCAGTCCCGAAATTGCCGAATCTTCTCCACCGCCCGCTGGTCAGGCTCAAACGAATAGCGATACACCGGCACCGAGTTCGCGAGCTCCTCGAGAAAGACCAGCGCTGAATCCACATACTCATGCCGATGAAACGGCACAAAGCTTCGCGCAAACAATTCGGCCACCGCGTGGCTCGGAGTCAGCGGCGTGATCACGTTCCCATGCCCATGCTCCAGCACAAAGATGCGAGTCAGCGGCGCACTGTTCGGCGACGCAAACATCGCTTCTCCATGCCATGGCGTCCCATACATCCGCATCGGGTAGTTGGAATTGCGCGAAGCACCCGACGGGTTGTCATCCTGAGCGGCCCAACGCTCGGGCGAAGCGGAGTTGCTAACCAGTCTGTCATCCTGAGCGGAGAGATTGGTCGGCGAAGCCGGGCAGTCTCGTAGTCGAAGAGCCTGCCCTGAGGTGAATGCCGAAGGGACCCCGTGTCCGCTCGCATCACTACCGGCCCTGCCGGGAGTTCTCACCACGGCCGCCTCAGAATCCCGCCGCACAATAATGCGGTCATCGCTAAGAACCTCAACGTCCTCGACGTCAGTCCAAAGCCGAGTAGTCGTACTCTTCCCCGCCCCAGAATGCCCAACGAACAAGTTCGCATCCCCATTGGCGCGAACGATTCCTGTCCCATGCAGCTCAATCGCCTTCTCCTGCGTGAGCCGATGCATGATGAGCAGTTCGTCGAGCGGATAGGCCAAAATCGGTGTTCTACCGGCAGAGGCGCTCAAAAGGCTGCAGTCTACTTGGAGAGTTGCGCGGGTAAATTCCCGATCTACGAACATCCTTCGGGTTGGGCCTGTATCAGAAAGAGGATATCCAAATTCGAAGCAAAGACCGCGTTGGCTTTCGTACAATCGCCAAGTGGTGCCAGAATCAAACAGCGAACGATCCGAGATTCGCGACGAATCTAATAAGCGCTCGACCTCGATGAGGAGATCCGGTTCTCGCACATCCGTCGTGAAAGGCTCATGTCCGGGATAGAAGGCGCCACCAATGTCTCTCCCAGCGGAAACCTGAATCGACACTCCGCCAATGCTGAGCTGGTATCGAAGCGGCTCATCCAACTCGGAATCGGACCTCTCCATGAGTGTTGTCGCCAATGTCACATCAGGAGCCGACGTTTGAGTTGCACCCGACTTGAAAGAAGCAGCCATTGTTGTTTGGACCCGCGCCGTGCAAAGTCTTGCAGGCGCCCAAGACTGCCTCCTCGGGGCGAAGGCTGATCGTCGCTAGCCGCGGCGGCTCATAAGTCTTCCGGTCGTCCGCTTGCTTAGTTTGAGAGATCATG
>JASLEQ010000734.1 GCA_030151135.1 Candidatus Sulfotelmatobacter sp.
GCCAAGGCATCTGGTATCACTCCGATTCCACGTTTAAGAGTGGCGCGGAAACGCACGCGCAATATACGGCTGATTACGACGGCAGACAGGCAATTGTGATGTCTACGCATGGACTGCTCTTGCCTGTATCGCTCAAGCGACTCAATCCACGCACGGTAGAAGCTTCTTACAGCAGAGGTATGCAGGTGGTCGCAACCAGCCGCAGAGAAGTTTCCCTCGATGGCAGGCGAATGACAATAACCACTGCTTCAAAGGATGCGTCAGGGAAGATCGTCAGGACGATTGGCGTTTACTTCAAAGACGATGAAGTTCGCGAGTCGCGGGAAGGCGTGCGTCGAGCCACTCCTATAAACCCGCGACGCGCTAGTCTCGCACAGAAACGGTGAACGCGCCCGCGACGCATTCCCGCTCCAGATGAATAAGAATCCGCCATAGGATCAACCCGCGATTGGGAGTAAAATGCATGTCGAATCCTCCTTTGGGATCTCCAAGTCAAATCAGCTTCGTGAATGTGCCTTTAGGGGTACCAGCGACGGCCGACGGCGGAGCGCTGTTCAAGTTCACTACCCCTGTTGTGGCGCGAATCGATGGAGACAGCGCAGGCATCTTTGCAGTGTCTGGACTTGAGACCATGGCTCTTCGCCGCGATCCCGAAGCTCCCCCCGGCTCACCCCTTCAGTGGCAGACCCTGGCGACAGTTGACGGATCGGGGCCCATCTCGATGCAGGGCGCACAGGCTCTCATCATCACTGTTGAATGCTTCTTGCCGCTCACGTTTGAGCAATCCACGCTGAATGCAGCCGCGGTGGTGGTATCGGAAGGTACCGATTCCCCGGTATTGATGCAGATTCCGGTTAAGGCAACGGTGAACCTCACCGGCAGCATCACGCTCGAGAGCAGTCCCTCGCCGGGTGTAACGAATGGCATTCTCCCGGGCGATACCGCAAATCTAGCGTTTCTTCTCAGCTCAACGCTGCAGAACCTGATCATCGGCACGCTCTCCTGCAATTCTGCCGACGGATCGCCGTTCAGTTCACCGGGGGTAACGGTAGCGGTTCCGGCGCGTGGTCAGGTTTCAGTCACGCTCCCGGTAACCTGCGCTGCGGGAACGCAACCGGGTTTCTATGACCAGATAGAGTTCGACTACACCTCGGGCAACAGTCAAGGTGACGCGCGAGTATTAATTAGGCTGATCGTTCTCCCTGGAAGAACCGTCTCGCTTACGTCCAGTGTAGGGACAAGTGTGGCGCTCGCCCCGGGAATTACCCTCCCGTGCCAGATAACGGGGAACGAATCAGGCGGCACGACTCCGATGACCCTGCTGCCCGGACCTGTACCCGCCGGCGTCGACCTGAGACTGGGACCACTCACCTCACTCGTGGGCGGAACCGGCGGCAATAATCTCGACGCAATTCTGAATATGACGATAGCCGTGAAGGGCGGCACTCCGGTTGGACCACTGCCGATCCCGGTAACGCTCAATTGGTCCGTGGCTGCAGATGACATTCATCCCGCGCTATCGGGTACTTTTGCGATTCAAATCACAGCGCTCCCCCCGGAAGAGCTTACATTTTCGCAACAAGTCCTCACGCCGTCCGGAACTGCGCTGGGCGGAACGGCCACACTTACCATTCGCAGTGACGGAAGCTACACCTTCACTACACATCTGCGCGACAGCGGATTCGATAGTTATCAATTCCAGGTAAGAGCGGCACTGACTACGAACAGCGGAATTCATTTGATGGCGCAGCATACCGGGAATGTGTCCGGCACGCTTGGAAGCGGAAAGCGTGACGATGACTTCTCAGAAAGTGGTCACAACGACTGGATTGGTGCCAATTGGCTCGATGCCAAAACCGCGACTATGTCGCTGAGTAAGTCATACCAGGACTCGGGCATTATTGGAGCCGGCGAAGATGCGTTAAGTGCGCTCATGTCCTTCGTGGCTGTTGATGTAATTGCCGGACCGATTATCGCTTTGGTTGTGGTTCTAGGAGACGAACTTACCCAACTTACCGGCACGGCCGTCCTGGGACCCGGCGCGCTTCCCGGCGTCATCGTCGCTGCGGGAACTGCTTGGCTGCTGGGCCCCGGGATGGTATTCCCGGCGCTCGTGGCAGGTGTGGCCGCGGGAGCGGTCACTGACGCGCTCATTCACAGTCGCAAAATGACCGGAGATGAAACTGCCTTCGTGGATCAGGTATTCACTGGCCAAGTGCCCTACGGGCAGATATGGCTCACAAACCTGTCCAATGGAGGGCGCGCATTCACGTGGCCAAGTCCGGATGGTTCGATCTTAATGAATCTGGGCGATGCGTTCGACGATCCCCGGAACTACGCGGACCCGAACGGTTCCTACAAGGCTAAAGGGCAGCTCCTGGTACATGAGACCACCCACGCATGGCAGATTACTCATGCCACCTTTCCCCTCGGATTGGCTTGCGACCGTCTCAAAGATCCCTCATACGATTACGGGCCACCGGGACCACCCTTCTCCACCTTTACCGTCGAGGGCCAGGCGTCGATAGTGGACGACTGGTTCGCCGGAAACCGGGTAGCACAGTCGGGCCATTCTGCAGGAACTGGGAACGAAATGGACCCGGCGGATCCATTCTTCCCATATATCGTGAACAACATTCGCAGCGGAGACAACTAGCGCGTGTTCACACTAGCGCCGAGTTTCGATGACGGATTTCGACCCAATGGCGACATCATCTACCCCTCCTCCGGAAGCATCCTGAAGGCCTGCTTATCTACGACCGCAGCGGCTGGATGAGCGTGCAGATCGTATCAGACCCAAAAAAATCAAGACCACTGACCGACTCGCGGGAGAAGTTCCTTACGGTGCAATCCGCTGAAAAGGTGTCTGCTATCGACGGGTACTATGCCTATTTCGGTACCCGGACGATTGATTCGATCGGCACTTCCATTACGCATCATATCCGGCAGTCCCTGTATCGCGGCGAAAGAGGCGAGGATGGAACCCGTAGTCTCTCGTTCCAGGTGACCGGCTGGTTTTGATAGCAAAATCCCGCGAAACGGGCGAAGATCACCAGCCAAGATTGGTCTGGGCCCGAACTACGTTGAGCCGATAATGAGGAAAGCGGAAACGCCCGAACAAAACTGCTCTCCTGTCCCAATTTAATCTGGCTGAAGACGTGAACGCGCAGCAACGATACAGTTCGTCCTGACACGTCACGCTCGTTGGCAATGCATGAGTTGCCTGCACAGAGTGCGCTACCTGGGACCCAACAATACTTCTGAAGCATGCAAGTGCACGATCTTCCAGCCGTGCGCGGTTCTGTGAAGAATGATGGTTCGTCGGTTGATAGATCCGGCTCTATCGTCCAGGTGGAACGTCACAATCGCCACGTTTTCGAGGACCTGAACCTTCACATTCCTGGGCTGGATATTCATATAGGGCCCGCTTGATCTTCCGGCGCGAATCTGTTCAAAGACTGACCTGAAGGTCTTCTCAAATTCGACGCGACCGTTGGCACGCTGAGGAAACTCGCGCGGATAGAAAACGGTTGCGTCGTCTTCAAAGAACTCGCGGAAACCGTTCCAGTCGAGATTGTCAAATGCCTGTACGAATCTTGCGAGCGTATCTCGGACTTCAGCATCCGCGGTCGAAGGTTTCCCTTGGCCGCCGCAGACGGCCGAAAGCATAAGCAACGCAAAGAATAGAACGCACCATTTCCGCATGCCACCGAGATTAGCATCCTGGGGCTAAGGTTCTATCGGTGAGCTCCTATATTGTTCGATCTCGCCAGCTTTGGAGAGAACCGACTGAACCGCATTTGTCGTAACGCTTTCCATGCGGCGTGGTCACGATCAGTAAAAAAGATGTCGTAGAGGTGCCAACCGGAACACCATCGAAGTAAATGTGAAGAAACTAGCCGAACAGCAATATCTGCAGCAGTTCGGCCAAGGGCGCGGCGCGCGTGAAGTGATCAAGTACGACCAGTGAGAGTTTGGGGGGTGTTTAGTGATCCTCGATGCCGATGAGCTGCTTAGAGCCTGTAACAAAACCCTTTCC
>JASLEQ010000779.1 GCA_030151135.1 Candidatus Sulfotelmatobacter sp.
CGGTGTACTTCCTGGCGCTGAAACAGGCGAAAGTCCCGGCTGAACTGCATCTGTACGCGAAAGGTGGCCACGGCTATGGATTGCGCCATACCGACTTGCCGGTAACGTCATGGCCGCAACTGGTGGAAGTGTGGCTGCATACACTCGGAGTACTGCCCGCGCCTGCACCCTGAGGGCTCTCTCGCTGAGAAGACGAAAGCAGCATTTGTACGTCTAATTATGATGGATGTCATCGACCGCAGGACGTTCGTACAAACAGCCATCGCCTTCTCATCCAGGGCCTCATTAAAGTTGTGGGCGGAAGCGAGCGCAACGCCCAAGACCGCCCAGCCTTCCATCATCGTTCCACCAGATCAAAAGTTCATGGCGTCATTACCACATTTAATGGAGCTGGCCCAATTGCCAGGATTGGGAATGGGCGTAGTGCACGAGGAGCGCTTGATATGGCAGCACTATGCGGGGCTAGCGAACACAAAGACGAAAAAGCCGATTTCTTCAGAATCGCTTTTTCCGGCAGCGTCCATGGGGAAGCAAGTATTCGCATACGCAGTGCTTCAGCTTGTCGACCACAATAAGTTGGAACTTGACCGGCCTCTGAAACAATATGTCCGAGAAGATGCTCCGACGGGAGAGTTCGGGGAGCGGATCACAGCCCGGCATATTCTCAGCCATTCGAGCGGCCTGCCGAACTGGCGCAGCGATGCAAGTGAGCCTTTGGTACCTGCCTTCGAACCTGGCACGAAGTTCCGTTACTCAGGCGAAGGATTTTATTACCTGCAGCGAGTTGTTGAGAAGATAACGGGAACCGGCTGCGAAGCGTATATGCAAGAGCACATCTTCCAACCGCTGGGGATGAACTCTTCGACGTACCTCTGGCGAGCGGACGCGGGAGAGCGTCTGGTGTCGGGCCATCGCGGCGAAGAGCCTTTTGATGACCGGGCATTTGGTGAGCAGTTGTTCGAGCTGATCCAAAAGAGTGGAGTGCCGCTGGCGGAATGGAATCATGACCGGATCGTGCGTGAGATGGCGAAAGTGTTGTCGCCGCCGCACACTCCGGCGCCAAATGAGATCAGCCCGAATGTCGCTTTCAGCCTGCTGACAACGGTTTCGGACTACGCGGCTTTTCTGACCCGGATCACATCGCCTCGCGGCGATGGCTTTGACCTCAAGCCTGAGACTCGCGCTTTGATGATGAAGCCCTGCTCACGCATCAATTCCGCACTGTCATGGGGACTGGGCTGGGGAATCGAGGAACAAGGCGGACGGCGTTACCTGTGGCAATGGGGAGACAATGGTGGTTGGAAGAATATTGTGATCGTGCATCCGGAAAGTCGGTCCGGGCTTTTTGTGTTCACCAACGGGGCAAATGGTATGCGGGTGGTGGAACGGATCGCCAGAGCCGCGACCGGGCAAGAACATGCGCTTTTTCTCTGGGTCTGACCATTCCGGGATTCGGGTCCGGACGGGCTAGCAAAGGTACCGGCTAACCAAAAAGTAACTCCCGAATCCACAGGATGGACGAGTATGCTGGCGGGCATGGGTGTAAGTGTCTCCATGCTGGCTTCGGGGAGCCGGGGGAACTGCGCGATGGTTGCCAGTTCGACCACGAGAATTCTCGTCGATGCCGGCATCTCGTGCAGGGAGACATTCAAGCGGATGAAGTTGTTGGGGGAGGATCCGCATTCGCTGTCGGCAATCGTCATTACGCACGAGCACGCTGACCACATCTACGGGCTGGCGGTGCTGGCCAAGAAGCTATCCATCCCGATCTTCATGACCGGAGCCACTCACCAGGCGTGGTGCCGTGCCATGCGCCACGAAAGCGGGGAGAAGCCCAGGCTTGAGAGGTTCGAACCTTTTGAATCCGGGCACAGTTTCCAGGTCGGCGACATCGCGGTGAAACCGTTCACCATTCCGCATGACGCTGCCGATCCGGTGGGCTTCACGTTCCGGGCCGAAGGCATCAAGGTTGGGGTTGCGACCGATCTTGGGTACATACCGCTGAGCGTGCGGGATCATTTGCGGGGCTGCGATGTACTGGTGATGGAATCGAACCACGATCTGGAGATGCTGCGGGTGGGGCCATATCCATGGTCGGTCAAGCAGAGAGTGATGAGCCGCGTGGGGCACTTGTCGAACGTCGCCCTCGCGGATTTCTTTGCTAACGACTATGATAATAGTGCAACGTTTGTGGTGCTGGCGCATCTATCCGAGCAGAACAACCATCCGGAAATAGCCCGGCGAGAAGCGGAAAAAGCGCTTGCGACACGGGGGGGATTGTTCTGCAACCGCGTGTTGTTGGCGTCCCAGACTGAGGCGTTGGAGCCGATCCGTTTGTAAGTGGGGCTCAGGAATTGCTGATTAAATACCCCCAAATGAGTCAGCAGTGTGTTGATCCAATCGTAGGCAAAATCCTGGCGGGCTGGAGATACGACATATCCGGCCTGGCGCCGGAAATGCGTGGCGACTATGAAGAGCACTTTGCTGCCTGCGAACACTGCCGCGACCGTCAAAAGATTCATAGAACCATTGATGTTGGACTGATTGCGCTGGCGTCGGTTTCAGCCGGAATCTTCCTTCTTGCCTTCGCCGTGATCCACCATCTCAGTCCCCGGCATGCACTCTGGCTTGAACTTGCGGCATTAGTGGGGTTCGGCCTGTCGATGCTGATCTGGCTGGGGGTGGCTGTGGCGACTCCCGCTCCGGTGACCGTGCTGGACGCCGCCAAGCATGGCGCGCGCAAAGTGCACGACCGCTTGCCCGAAGAAATCCGGCAGAGATTGCCGGAAGAACTTCGAATCAAAATTACCGGAACATAACTATGTTGCGAGGGTCCAGATTGTTGGCCGGAGTGCTGGCTGTCGTATTTCTGGCGGCAGTGTTTCCGGCGACGGCGGGAGTGAATTCTTTTGGGCGAACATCCCAAAGCTGTCATCATGGAATGCCCCCCAATCCTGTTCCTTCGCGGCGCGACCACAGGTGTTGCGTCAGCGATCATCCGTGGGCCTTGCCGGGATTATTCGTCGTTCTTCGTCCTCTCCCGGCTCGCGTAAAAGCGCACTTAGGTAGGGTTCGTACCTCGCGACCTCTCTGCAGTGATCACGGTTCGTCGGTCTCCTCTGACAGCCCACCCTCCAGTTCGCAGCTAAGAATCTAATTCACATCGATCATCTTCACTGAATGCGCGTCCTCCGGACCTGTGCGCTTCCATTCCATTTATCAGTGATGGAGACTTTTTTGTGAAAACGGTTTTTTTGTCAGCATTCTTTCTGGGTTGTATTTTTCGGATGTTGTGCCTGGCTGCGTTCACCCAAGAAAAGCACGAGAGCGTGAATCAGAGCGACACAATCCAGACCTCTCACCAGCACGAGATGGAAGGCATGAACACGGAGCAAGAGTCGTCGCTGGAATTGCCCTCGCCCCACGAAGGCTCCGGGACGGCGTGGCAGCCAGCGTCCGTCGCCGGGAATGAGTGGATGTGGATGCGCGGCGGCTGGCACCTGATGGCGCACGGAGTCATTTTCGTTGACTACAACCAGCAGGGTGGTCCACGAGGCGAGGGCAAGGCGGAGTCGGTGAATTGGGGCATGCTGATGGAGCAGCATGGGCTGGGACCCGGAACGATTCTTTTTCGGCAAATGTTTTCGGCAGAATCTTTAACCTCGCCACACCCGGGATTTCCCGAGCTGTTTCAAACTGGCGAGACGTATCACGGAGAACCGCTGATGGACCACCAGCATCCGCATAACGTTTTTGCGGAACTGGCGGCCATGTATACGCTGCCAATTACCGACAAATTGTCGTGGGAAATCTACGGAGGTCCGTCGGCCGAGCCGGCGCTTGGGCCGGTAACTTATCTTCATCGAGAGTCGGCGGCGGAGTTGCCGATGGCGCCCCTCGGACATCATCTACAGGATTCAACGCACACCAGTTTCGGCGTCGTGACGACCGGGTTCATCATCGATCGGATGAAGCTGGAAGCCTCGGTTTTCAACGGCCGGGAACCTGGAGAGCAGCGCTGGAAAATTCAATTGAATTCGCTGAACTCCTGGTCAACACGGGCGAGCGTAGTGCCAAACAAGAATTGGGCAGCGGAGTACAGCATTGGACGACTGGAGCATCCAGAAGCAGCGGAACCGGGCAGTCAATGGAGGCAGACCGCGTCGGTCGAATACAACCGTCCTTTCCGCAATGGAAACTGGGCCACGACCGCGGTCTGGGGACGCGTGCACAAGATTGCGAGCAATGCGCATCTCAACAGTTACCTGTTGGAATCGACGATCAATTTCAGGCGGCGCAATTACGGATTTACGCGGCTCGAGTTGGTAGACAAGGACGAGTTGTTCCCGCAAGCGATCATTCCAGCCTCGTTCCGAATCGGCGCCTATACGGCTGGCGGAGTGCGAGACTTCATGCAGAACGAGAGATGGCAGTTGGGGATCGGGGCGGACGCTACCGTCTATTCAAAACCCGACTCTTTAAATCAGACGTACGGGCGATTTCCAATCTCGTTTCAAGTCTTTGTGCGGATGCGTCCAGGTTTTTCACGAAGGGATTGGCTGAACTAGATCATAAAATGGTGTGCCATTACTAAAGATTTCGCCGTAGAATGTTCGGTATTACACTCCCCC
>JASLEQ010000076.1 GCA_030151135.1 Candidatus Sulfotelmatobacter sp.
CTGATACCTAGCTTTGTGTTCGTCTTTGGATAGAGGTCAGCCAGACGTTTTGCGACAGTATCCATCTCGGACTGAGCACGCGCCACGCTGACACCAGCCTTCAGGCGCGCGAATACCCGCAGCGAACGCCCATCGCGGTCATTGATTCGCGTATCGAGAACCAGCGGCGACCACATCTGCGCACGCGTCGCCCAGAACGGCGCAAATCGGAAATCGGGCGGCATCACGCCAATGACACGGTAGGAAACGCGATCGATCAAAACATCGCGCCCGACAATATTCGGGTCTCGATGGAATCGCCCACCCCACAACTCGTCAGAGAGCAGCAGCACATTCGAAGAACCCGCATGCTCTTCTTCGGGTAGAAACCAGCGCCCCAACCGTGGAGATACGCCCAGCAGACGCATCATGTTCGCAGTTACCTGCACTCCCGGTATGTGCTCCGGACGGTCGCCTGTCATCAGGTCGCCGCCCCAGCCTTGGGCCGCCTCCATCCATTCGAAGGCTTGAACGCTTTGCTTGTAATCGAGGTAGTCTGCTGGCGAAACGGGAAAATCGCCCTGATGGAGCGTTACGACCAGCCGCTCCGGATTGCCGTACGGCAGTGGACGGAACAGGACGGAATGAGCCACGCTGAAGATGGCTGTATTCGTTCCGATGCCAAGCGCCAGCAGAAGGATGGTGATCCCGGCGTAAGCAGGATCCTTGAACAGGGCGCGCACGGAATAGCGCCAGTCCCCCTTAAGCGTCTTCATGTGCTTGAAATCCCCAAACGCTACGGCATTCCGGGTTCCAAGCGCAGGTGGCGCAATTTAGGCGTCAGGCGTACTAATTGGGCACAAAGAAGCGCACGGAGGTGTCCGCAAATGGCATTCGGATCTCCGAAATCGAGCTACGCCCTCACGGCGCAGAGTGCCTGAAGAACTCTGCGCCTCCTGTGACTTGCTTTTATTTGTTATGGACGTCTGAACCAGCGGTCTTATCGGCGCCTTTGATGGCGTCCTTGACGTCGCCGTATGCCTGTTTTACCTTGCCCTTTGCTTCATCGACCGCACCTTCGGTCTCGAGATCCGGATTATTGGTGGCTCTGCCGATTCCTTGCTTGGCTTTGCCTTTCAGTTCATCTACTTTTCCAGTGACGTGTTCTTTTTCCATCTCACTGGTATGATTCCCCTCAAGCAAAAGCGTTACATTTACGACGGAGCGGCGGACGCACGAATATCGAAGCGGCCAACTAATCCGTTCTTGAAGTGAAAGATGTGGCCGACCATCTGATCGATAAGCTTCTTGCCGTCAAGGTCATGCACCACCTGATGAACCTCAACGGTGATCTCTCCACCGGGACCCGCGGAAAAGCCGGCTGGCTCGACGTGCGGGTCGATCATAGCCCATTGGCGCGTCCAATAAGCGCGGACCCCATCGCGGCCATAAACATAACCGCCATCCATCCCATTGGCCCACACCACGTCCGGGTCGAGAGCGGCAAGCACGGCTTCCATATCCCGAGCATTAAACCGCTCGTAAACCCGTTTGAGAATTTCGATTTCAGCAGACATGTGCCCGGCGGAGTGTCAGCACTCCCTTACTATTCAGTACGAACGCACGCCAGGGAAATGTTCTACACGTCCCCGTAGGCGTGCACCTTTTCGCAAATTAAGCGCAACGTGCTTTCCAGATCGCCGCCCGCCGACCGGAATGAATACGCATCAATGGCAAGCGGCGCCCCAATGACGACCAGCGGCGCTCCGTACGAGGGAAGATCGATCGCCTGTTGAATCGTCAGTCCGCCAACCGCCTGCACCGGAATCGAAACTGCTTCGACAACCGCACGCAGGTCATCAAGCGGGGTGGGCGCGGCAAGACCACGTTGTGCCCGGAGAGTTCGCATGTCGTAACCGATATGGTGCACGATGTAGTCGCAGCCCAAGTCTTCCAATTGCTTTGCTGCAGCTACCGGATCCGGCATCGCCATCGTGTCGCCCATAACTTTGACACCGAAATCATGACCGGCTTTGACCACCAGCTCAACCGTTTCCGAATGAGCCTGACCCATGACGACCACCATGTTCGCGCCCGCCGAAGCCATCATCTGAGCTTCGAGATACCCGCCGTCCATGATCTTGAGATCCGCTACCAGCGGCACGTCCGGATATCGCGCACGCAGCTCGCGAACACCTCGCGTTCCTTCGGCAATGATGAGCGGCGTTCCCACTTCAAGCCAGTCCACGCCTGAACGCACTGCGAGTGCCGCGGTTTCAAACGCCTCGTGCAATTCGATCAAATCGAGCGACAGTTGAACAGTGGCCTTCATTCTGTGCGGCGGATCTTTATTTGTTTACGCTCGCTTCGGCCATTGTCAGAAACACATTCGTGAGACTCTCTGCTGCGCCTGAGCGTTGGATCAGAAGAATCGAGATGAGATTGTTTTGGGGATCGATCCAGCCCTGTGTTCCGAAAGCGCCGCCATGGCCATATGTACCCTTCGCATGTCCGGCCAGTTCTCCAAATGGATCGGTCACCACTTCCCAGGCCAATCCATAATCTGCGCCGCGCATCCAACCAACCGGGTGAATGCCGGTCGTGTGCGCTTCCGTCATCAGATGAACGGAGAACGGTGAAAGGTAACGGCGCCCTTCGTATGTGCCGCCCTTCAGCATCATGCGATATAAGTGCAGCAAGTCGTCTGCGGTTGAATAGAGACCCCATCCCGGCGCGGGGAAAATGGCGCCCTGCCTGTGTTTCGCGGGATCGCCGCCGAGAATGGTGCCGGACGCCCGAACCAGCTTTCCATCCCTCTGTACGTACACCATGGCGATCCGATCGATTTTGTTCGCCGGCGGAAAGAAAAAGGAATCCTTCATGCCGAGAGGCCGCAAAATTCGCTCCGTGATGAAGTCTTCGTACTTTTGCCCGGAGCACACTTCAATGATGCGTCCGAGTATCTCGATTCCGGGGCTGCTGTAGCTCCACTCCGTGCCCGGCTGAAACAGAAGGTGCTCTTTCGCGAGCTGCTTCACCACATCTTCGAGCGACACGTTCATGAGCTGCGGATAATCATGGATCGAAGCGGGCGCGGGATCCGGGATGCCTGCCGTATGGGTGAGGAGATCGCGAATTGTAATCGGATGATTCGGAACGCCGAGGCGTGCCGCATCCGGGCCGTTATTCACTTCCACGCGCTGGCCGCGGAACTCCGGGAGATACTGTTCGACGGGATCGCGCAGCGCGAGCTTCCCTTCTTCGGCCAGCATCATAATCCCAACCGCCGTGACCGGTTTTGTCATGGACATGATCTGGAAGATGGTGTCCTTCTGCATGGGACGATTTGCCTCGCGGTCTGCCATGCCAAGTGCATCGAACTCGGTAATATCGTCGCCGTGCGACACCAGCGTGACTGCGCCCGCCACGGTCTGATCGTCGATGAAGTGTTGAATCCGCCCCGGAATCTGCGCGAGAATCGGGCTGTTTCCATCCGCCGGCCGGGCCAGTTGGCTGCCTGCCAAAAAGAGCGTTCCGCTCGTAACAAGAAGAATGGATAAGGATGGATGCCGCACGGATACTCAGCATACCCGAAGCAGGCTTACCGTTTGCGTTACTGAAGCGATCTCGCCACAGCCGCAAAGAAGGCCGCATCATCGAGCACGGTCGATCCGGTCGGCTTCGGGCGAGCGCTCAGGAGAACGATCACCAGTTTCTCTTTGGAGTTGATATAAATCTGCTGCCCGTATATGCCGCGTGCCGCAAAGGCGCCCGCATGCACCGGATCTCCCGCCGGAACCGGCCACCACAGGTAACCGTAGTCGACGGACTTGCCGCCGATTTCATGCGCGCTGCCCGCCTCCCGAAACCAATCTTTGGGAACAACTTGCCGGCCATTGAGGATGCCGCCTTCTTCGACAAAAAGGCCGAAGCGACCATAGTCTCGCAGCGTCGCTCCGATGCCGGAACCTGCCAGTCCCATACCGCCGGGCGATTCCAGCCACCACGTGCCATCCTGCTCCATGCCAAGCGGCGACCAGAGGGTTTCCGAAAGATACGCTGCGAGAGATTTGTGCGTTGCTCCTTCGATAACCGGTCCTATCAGGTAAGTCTCGCCTGTGCTGTAATTCCAGATCGAACCGGGCGGTCCCGCTTTGGGCAAAACCTTCATGTAAGTCACGACCGCCCCCGGCTTTTTGTCTAATAACTGCAAACCGAGTTTGCTCACGTCCGATTGCGGATCGGTGTAGGTTTCGTTCCACCGGACGCCCGATGCCATCTGAAGCAAATTGCGGATACTCACGCCTTCGTAGCCGCCGCCCTGCAAGGCAGGCACGTAACGCGTGACCGGGTCATCGAGGCTTCGAATCAGCCCCTGCTCGATCGCTGCCCCGACAAGAGTTGACGAAACCGATTTCGCCATAGAGAACGAGGCCCAAAGCGTCCCGGTTGTAATGCCGAGTTCATAATCTTCGAGAACGATCTTGCCGTCTTTTAAAACAAGCAAACCAGCGGTGCGATTATCGGCCAGATAGTCGAACAGATCGTAGTTCTTGCCGCCCGACCGGAAATGAATGTTGTCTAGCTGTTTTGCTGCATGCGGCAGCGGCCGCACCGGGCCTTTTCGCGGAACCCGCGTCGACGGATACAACTTGTCGCTGTGAGCAAATGTGAAAACCTCGAGTGAGGGCAGCATCGTCCCGGACAAAATCTGATTGACGGTTGCGATTTGTTCGGGTGTGGAAACTGCTGCGGCGCAGACGGCGGCAAGCAGCGCTGCCAACGGTAAGAAACGTGTGGACATTCGATACAGTACTGGTCGTGGTTTGAGTTTTAGCCTAATTTCTTGGGAGGGGCTGCCAGAGTTCTGCGGCAGCAGCGAAAATGGAAATGAGCAATAAGGTCCGTCACACCGGGACGCGCCAAATCCTTCATCTGCCTACATTGTAGGTGTTGGAACAAACCGCACGCGGGCCCGGTGGGAGTACCCGGGGGACAAATGAACTTTCAACGGGAATTGAGAAAATCGAAACAGGTCATTCGCGAGTGGGTGCACACGAACTTCTCCGATGAGAAGTTAGCGGGTGTAGCCGCTTTCAACGCGGATGGAAAGATGAGTTTTCGCAACCCCTGCAGCTGTCTGATGGGCGTTACGTACAGCAATCGCCTGCATACAGCTGACGAGGCATGCAACCGCGAACATTACCGGACCGCCTGCCGCCTGGATTTGGCGCATAGCGGCCGGTTTGCTGCGCTCTTTTCTTCTACGCGAATGGGCAAGGTGGAGAAGGCTTATATAGTATTGGGTCTCGAAACAAGGTTTCACAGCTGCTTCGGCGACGATCAACTTCGCGCACGGCGTTTTGCCGCTTTGCTCCGGGCAGAGATGCGGCGGCGTGCGAAGCTGCACGTCATTTCCACGGAGGATGCGTTCGACCTGCCGCCGCGAGCGCCGGGTGCCGCCCGAGACTCTGAATCAACGGTAGTCGCGCTGAGACTCTGATCAAAAGATATATTTCAGCGCGAACTGAATCTGCCGCATGACGCCGGTGGCGTTCGGAGCCCCCGCCTGATTGATTGTGCTCGTCGTGGTGATGGTTCCGAAGTTCGCTGCCGGAGTCTGTGTCTGCGTACCCCACGACACGCTGGGCAGCCCCCATTGCACATGGTTGGGAGCGTTGAACATTTCCATCCGAAACTGCAGGCTCTGCTGTTCCGTTACCCGGAAGTTCTTGAACACGGAGGCGTCCACGTTGATCGTGTGCGGTCCATAAACGTTATCGCGCCCGCATGTCCCGAACTGTCCCGCCACCGTGTTTGTGAAAGCTCCAACATTCAAAAATTGTCTGTACGTCGGATTTGAAAGATATGGACTCGCGCCCGTGCAGTTCAACCGGTTCCCGCTGGGAAGAATGGCTTGTCCCGCTGAATCCCAGGAAGCCATATCAAGCGGCAGACCGGTCTGTGCGGTCAGAATTCCCGTCACCTGCCAGCCGCCGACGACTTCGTTCAGAAATCCACCCTGATTCAGAAAATGTTTGCCTCTTCCGAACGGAAGCTCGTACAGCACTGACCCGACCAGCCGTTGGCGGACGTCAAAATCTGAAGGCCCATAATCACAGGAACGGCAGTGCGGATTTTCCGGTGTAAAGTCCGCTTGCGTCCCACGAATCGCGCTCGCATCGTCGAGCGACTTCGACCACGTGTATCCAAGCAGTGTAGTCAATCCCCCGCCGAACCGCTGCGTCAGCTTGACACTCGTCCCGTTATAGTTCCCCACGCCGTCGCCTGTCAGCCATTGAATCGCCTGAAACTCCGGGTACGGGGCTCTTTGTGGGAACGGCGTAATCCCGGGCACTGGCCCGTTCGCATTCATCAGAAGATCCAGATGCCGGCTTTCGATGCCGTTATAGCCGAATTCAATGGTTGTGCTGTTGCCGAACTGCCGTTGAATGTTGGCTACATATTCCATTGAGTAAGTGGTCGGCAAATTAGGATTTGCTCCCCATGTCAGACCCGCCGGTATTCCAATCGGAAGTTGACTGGCGTTGATGAAATTCTGATAAGTCGTGTTTGGCACCGTCTGCAGACTGCCATTATTACCTGTAACTGTATCTCTGCCTCCTAACCCACGGTTCAGATCGAAAATAGAATTCTTACTCTCCTGTGAATAAAAGATGCCGAAGCCGGTACGGATCACCCATTTGCTGGACGGACTGTACGCGATGCCGAAGCGGGGCGCAAAGTTGATCCAGTCCGTATTGATCAGACGGCTGCCGAGCCGTCCATCGCGCGCGACCTGCGGTGTCGCCGAAAACACTCCTGGCGAAATCAGTGTTGGAACGTACACAAAGGGTATTCCTTGATAGAAATTGCCATTTGTCCCGGTCCGGACATAGACGGGATGAAGCGCCATGTTCGGAACATTCGCACTATACGGCAGCGGTGCGTTGATCTGGAAATTCACTTCGTGCTGCGAGGCGTCATAGAACGGTTGCATCACCTCCCAGCGAAGACCCAGGGTTACCGTCAGCTTGGGAGTAATTTTGTAAGTATCGTCTACATACGCAGCTATCTCGCTAGCGTTATAGCGCGTGATAGCGGGCGCAACGGACATATTGATGGTCGCCGGATCCCCCAATAAGAAATCTGCTCCTGAATAGCCGCCCGCCAGATTATTCGGGTTTGCGGTAAAGTTGCCGTTAAATGTAAACTGGCCGCGCGTAAATTCATTCCCGAATGAGGGGAATTTATTGTATCGATAGGCGCCGCCAAAGCGGAGCGAGTGCTTCCCGATGGTCCACGAGAAATTGTCCGTACCCTCCAGAATCTTGTCGTTCAGTACATAGGGGCCGTTCGTCGCATTTCCGAAGCTGCTCAATCCGTTTGTAAGGCCGATATTTGGAATACCCCACAAATCCGGGGTCGGCAGCGAAATCGGTATTCCGATATCCGCGTCGACATTGTCAACGCCAGCCAGCTGTTGTGCAATCTGATTTGTGAGCGAGCTGTATCCGAAAC
>JASLEQ010000125.1 GCA_030151135.1 Candidatus Sulfotelmatobacter sp.
ACCGCGTTGTCTTTCCGCGCACCGAAAATGGGAATGCGGCAACCGCAAGAAGGGTGTTCGTGAGTGTCAGCAGCAGGAAGCTTAAGACGATGTAGGACCGTGAAAGATTAGGCTCGTTCTTGAAATAATCTGTGATCGGAAACGCGGGCTGCCGACGCTTCAGGGGCATCAATGAACACCGATACGTAGACGCTTCTTTCAGGCCCGCATATCTTGGAATAAAGGTCGTCGCGCCAGCCGCGGCAACGCCTGCATCGTCGGAAGCCCCCTCCAAATCCGCATCCGCCTCCGGGCCCCTTGCAGAGACCACGCCAGAAGCGCCTGAGGCAACTGTGCAATCAAGTCCGGCTCCGCAGGCGGTGGGGATCAAAGCGCCAACCAAGGTGAGCTAACTGAACGCCTAGATTTACCGCGTGGATAATGGGCTAAGCCACAGAACTCATCAACAAGACCGAAATGCGGGTGTATGCACGATACGCGTGTCGCTCTACCGCCGTCGCTGAAACCCGTCAAAAACCGTCCGCCCCCTGACGACCTCACTCACTTACGATCAACCTATGTTCGAAAGGGGGTTGTTCACATCGAACGCCCCTGATAGCGGAAGCCTGAGTTTGACGATTGTTCCTTTAGCTTTTTCGCTCTCGATTTCTATGCTGCCTCCGGCCTTCTCCACGATTGCCTTGCAAATTGAAAGGCCCAGACCGGCGCCCCCGGTCTCACGTGACCGTGAAGTGTCTTCTCGGAAAAATCGATCGAACACGTGTAGAAGACTTTCGGGCGAGATACCTGTTCCGAAATCCTGAACCATGATGAGAATCCTGGTGCCGATTGCCCGCGCGGCAATTCGGACACGCGATCCCTCGGCGCTGTGCTGGATGGCGTTCATGACCAGGTTGGAAATGACCGTCTCAGCTCTCCGGGCGCCATCCGAACATGGAGATGCGCATCGATCCCGGACTCGACGAGAACTCCCTTCGCCTCGGCGTATGTCGAAATCGCGGCAAGTGCTGATCGAATCTCTACGTCGACCTCCGTGTTACCTTGGAGTATCGCGGTTCCCTCATTGGTGCGCGCCAGGGTCAGCATCCGTGTGACCAGGTCCTCCACCCGTTGATTGTCGTCGAGTACACGATCGAGTCCACCCTGGTATTCGTCCGCGGTGCGGCTGCGCACGCCGATAAGCTGAACGCTGGACTTCACCACCGCAACGGCTGTTTTCAATTCGTGGGCCGCGTCGCTCAAAAAGCGCCGTTCGTCCTCGTTGGCGTGACGCAGGCGTTAACCACCTGCGTAAGGACGCGAGTAAGTGGCGCTAATTCCCTGGTCTGCAAAGCCGATACGGGTGGGTCGAAATGCAACGCCGAAGGCGCGACCGAACCTGCGGCCGAGGCGAGCTCGTTCAGAGGCTTGAGCAGCCTTCGCGCCAGGAGGATAAGAACGACCGCTGTAAGCACGACGGAAGAAAGACTCAGTGATAGGTAAAAGCTGGTTGCCTCCATGACTTCGTGCCACACATGGTCCGTCGGGATGGCGTAAATGACCTTGAGCGGCCGGCGGAGCCCGTTCCACCATTCTCGTCGCGATCTATGATTCGTAATGCATCTCTCTCCATCACGCGAAAGTGGTGGTGATCGGCCTGGACGTTCCGAAACCCGTTGCGATTTCTGATTTCAAGCGCAGAATGATCCCCTGACGATGCGCCCACTAATCTTCCGTCGGTGCTATATACGGCAAACTGGTCGTACCGGCCTGGAGTGAATTCTTCGGGATCAATCTTCACTGAGTCGAGCGGATCCTCTGCATCTTGCACGGCGCCGATAATCGGACCGTCCCTGCAGGCTGAGGTCTAGTGCTCTCAGTCTTGCATTCCATTCGTGCCACAGAGATGCCCCGGCAGAGGTCAAGGCACACAGAAGTTCGATGGAGAGAACAGTAACTGTGGCTTGTCTGACGAGGGATTTCATTCGCATTCTGGTGGATGGTTCTCAACGGAGTGCGCGAGCCGGTAGCCGCGCCCGCGTAGGTCTTCTATGAACGTGTTTTCATTCACGTTCCGCAGTTTTCGCCGAAGATTGGAAATATGTGCTTCGATAACGTTGGAGTGGTGTTCCCAGGTGAAGTCATAGGATGTTCCAGCAATTCCCGGCTGGATACAACGCGGGCAGGGTGGTGCATCAGGTATTCGAGCACGCGATATTCCATGGGGGTAAGGTCGATTTCCTTCCCCTCCACCGAGATGGCTTGTTCGGCTGGTGTCATTGTGATGCTGCCGAAACTCAGCACGGCCTGCTTTTGACCTTTGCCGCGACGAATCAGGGCGCGGGCCCTGGCCACCAGTTCGCCGAGATCAAAGGGCTTAGCCATATAGTCATCGGCTCCGAAATTCAGAAGTCGAATCGTACTCTGCACCTCCGAAATAGCTGTCAGGATCAGGACGGGGGTCACGCTATCCCGTGCGCGAACGGTTCGCAGGACGTCCGCGCCGTGGATCTTGGGAATCATCAGATCAAGTACGATGAGGTCGTATTCCGTTGTCTTGCACATCAGGAGGGATTCCTCCCCGTCGTGGCAAATATCGACCGCGAACCCCGGACCCTCGCGAAAAGCCGTGGCGATGTTATCGGCTAGTCGGATTTCGTCTTCCACAACGAGGACGCGCAAAGACTCAATACCTCGAGACCGAATGACTGCGGCCTTGAACTCGGGCCTCATACCAACTTGTCAGCCCGTGAGGGGCCTCGGCCCGCTTTGTTAGTGGCCTCCACGAGTGCTCCTCTGGTGCATTGCCAATCATGAGGCCGGTTTCAGTCGGCTCATTGCCGGTCGACGACAACGATCATGAAGGTGCCCGGCTTGGCTTTAGGCCGGCCCGAGGTCGCCGGTTCAAATTCTGCGGTCGGCAAATATAGCCGATGGTTGGTCCGGTCTATCGTCATCGTGCGGGCACCCTCGGGCGTCTTGACGGTCTGCAACAATTCCAGCTTGCGGTTACTCAGGCCGGCCACAGTGAGAGACCCGTCGCGGCAACTGGCAAAAGCCTGACCGTCATGGAAGACCGTCGCATCCACGCCGGAACCGATCGGGAGCGAACCCTCGACTTTTCCGTTTTCGGCGTTCATTACGATGAGTTGTTGCGGTTTCCGGCATCCGATGAAAAGCAAATGCTGCTTCGGGTCCATGGACATTCCCACCGGCTGACCTCCTGGCGCGACCGGCCACCGGTTGATTACTTTGCGCGCGTTCAAGTCGACCACGGCTACCACGTTTTTGTCTTCGAGGTTGACGTAGGCTTTTCCCTGCCCGTCGGCAGCCAAGAATTCAGGCGCTCCTTCCAACGAGATAGGCGCATCAATTTTGCCATTTTGAGGATCGATGTCGGGCTTGAATGTCAGCAGGGAGTTACTGTCGCCCGCGGAAATCAAGATTCGGTCTGTGCCCGGATCGTAGATGATTCCATCGGCGTCCGGCATGGCGGCCAGCTTACCCAGTACCGAATACGATTTCAGATCGAATACGATCACCGCTCCACTCCCGCCGCCGTCGGTTATAAATCCGCGGTTCATTTTGGGAACGATGGCGACACCATGGGCAATCTTCTGACCCGGTACGTCGCCCAGGATCTTTCCCGAATCGGCATCGAGAATCATGGTGTGGGTAGAGCGAGGGACGAACAAGCGATGGTTATCAGGATCGACGGTGACGTAATCCCATCCGCCCTCTCCACCGACGTGAAGGGTTTTGGAGACTCTCCAGTTGGATTGACCTTGAACCGAACCACTTGCGAAAACGCACACGAGAATGGCGGGAACGATAGCACGAAAAGATCGCATAGTGCTCCTCCTGAAACATGACACACGACCGCGTCTGCGGAGTGGTGCCGCGACTAACAACCATACGGGATTCAGCTTAAGGAATCCTGAAGGCAACGGCTGGCATTTGGATCGGCTTCGTCCCGGACAAGCATTGACGCGCTCACGGGCCAAGGCAAAACGCAGGTCATTATTCGCTGGACGCAGACCACCGCAGCCCGAACGAAGTTGTCGGCTTGTAGTACTCGCGCTGCACGGGGTAAATGGGGCTGCCGTTATAGAAACCGAAGACCTCATTGCTCAGGTTGAGGCCTGAGGCGATCACCTGCAATCCCTTGAACAAGCGAAAACTGCCTTGCACATCGAATTGGGTGTGGGGGTAGAAGTAGTTGTCCCCTGCGGGGCCCTTCAACCCGACGACGGGATCGTTCGCCGAGCCGTTTGACGTATTCCATTGATATGCGGCGATGCTGGCGTCGTTGTGGCTGATCGCGAACCGGCCCGAAAAGCGGGTCTTGTCATACGTAAGGTTGAAATTGTAGTCATTGGGAGAATCGCGGTCCAGGTCAGGTTTATCGGTTCTGCCGCCATCAAAGCCCGATGGAAAGTTTACCTGCGAAACCGTATGGCTGTAGTTTGCATTGACGCCGAACCCACTGAGAACGCCGGGAAGGAACGAAAAACGCTGCTCCCACTGTGCCTCGAAGCCCTGAATATGCCCGTTAGGACCATTGATCGATTGCGTCAACTGGTACGTCTTGCCCGTACCATTGAAATTGGGAAGCAGCGTCGCGGTAGGATAAATGGGATTAGTTAGACGCTTGTAGAACCATCCCGCCTGCAGGATGCCAAGCGGTTGAAAGTAGTGCTCGGCGAGGATGTCGAAATTGTCGGCCATGGTTGGCACAAGTTTGGGATTGCCGGTGGAAATGGTCGGATAGGGAGTCTGGTTGGGATCGATAACCGTAGCCGGCACGAGGTCGCCGATGTTGGGCCGGGCGAGGCCGCGTCCATAAACGGCGCGCAGATTAGTGTCTTTCTGCACCTGCCATTGCAGCGCTGCGGAGGGAAGCGCGTTGAAGTAGCTGGCATCCTGGCGGATGGGTGAGATGGTCGCGTTTCCGTTGGCATCGTAGGCGATCTGGTTGGCGAGGAAGTGGGTGGCCCCATTGTCGAAGCGGACCCCGCCCATCAGGCGGAAATTGCCAAAGAAGATCACATCCTCGACATAGCCGGCCGAGATCCTTTCATCTGCGTGGAAGAAAGCCTGCGCCGCTCCCACAGGGTCGAGCGAGAGCCCGGTCGAATTGGCAATTGTCGCGGCTTGGATCTTTGAATACGACGAGGTGGGCCCGTAAGCCATGCCGTGAATCGCGAACGATTTGTCGTAGTAGGTCGGATTCGTGTAGGTGCTCAGGACGTCCGAGAGCGCAAATCCGCCGACGTTGTCGTAGCTGTAGGGGTTTTCGAATTGGGTGGAGTAGGAGTTGCGGATCTTCGCTCCAAGCGAGAATGTGCTGGGGTGGCCATGCACAGTGTAATTGTGGGCCAGCGAGGCGGATCCCTGCGTATTTAGCTGGGTAGCATGATACTGATACACGACGGAACTGCTTACCGTATAGCTGCTGGGGTCAAAGCCATTGGTTCCGTCGGTCGCCTTGAGACGCGGCCGATAGGGGTCGCTCTTGTCGTCCACAAACGCCACTTGGCTCAGGTCGTTGGCGCCGCTGGGATTGGGCCCGCCGCTGAAATTGGTGGTGGGGAACGCTTGGCCGCCGATATTGTGGCCGCGCGAAACGGCGAAATCATAGGAAATTACATCTTTGGACAGGTCGTGCCGCGCGCCCACGACGAAGCTGAATTCCTGCTGGTCGGGGCGACGAATGTAATGGCGATAGACCCAGTTGCCCGGCGAGCACGGCGGTGACTGCCCGGGAGGCGGAGGATTGGCTGCATTGTACGCGGCGCATTCCGCGGGGGTGAAGAACGTAACCGTGTCCTTGGTGGCGGCGGAAATCATGTTCGAACTGTTTGGCGTATACACACGGACTTCACCGTAATCGTGGAAATCCGAGAAGAGGCCTTTCAGATAGGCTGTCATGCTGGGGGTAATCTTCTCGTCCACGCCAATATCGAACCCGTAGCGAGTGCGGTAATACTCGTAGGAACGAAGGTCTTCGCCATTGATAAAGGCGACGTTGGTCACTCCATCAGGCAGCGTTCCGTAGGTCTGGCTGGGCTCTAGATCGTCGATGCCGCGGTTGGTCCGGTCCCAGCTCCCGCCCAACAGAAAACCAAACTTCTTGCCTGTGCCCCAGCGGTGGCCGAAGGTGCCGTCGAAGCCGCCGCGCCAGAACCCATTTTGCAGCGGGTTGTATCCGGCGGTGCCATTCAGCGCATAGGTGGGCCGATCTTGTGCTGTGGGCGTTACCAGGTTCACTGTGCCCCCTACACCGTCGGCATCCTGATCGGATGCGAGCGTCTTATAGACCTCGATGCGCTCGATGCCGTTGGCCGGGATGGCATCCATCTTTACGTTGCGCACCGTCACTTCCACCGAGGGAACATTCACGCCGTTGATGGTGAGATTGTTGAGGCGCGGTTCGGTACCACGAATCTGAACATACTTCCCTTCGCCTTCATCGCGTTCCAGCGATACGCTGGGCAGACGGCCAATAGCGTCAGCCACGTTGGTGTTGGGAAGACTGGTGATGATTCCCTGCGGTTCCACCTGCACGATTTGCGCAGACATGCGCTCCACGTTGACTGCTTCGGCATCACCCTGCAAGCGAGGCGCCGTCACCAGCACCGAATCAGCTTGTGAGACGACCTGCAGGGTCGCCGGTACATTTGCGATTTGTCCAGCTGAGACAGTTACCGTCGCGGTGTACGGCCTGAATCCGACATAGGTTACCGTCAACGTGTATTGCCCAGGCGGCAGATTAGGGATGCGGAACTGGCCTTGATTGTCCGAGGGAACCTGTCGATCGCCGGGGTGAATTTCCACCTTGGCGCTCACAAGATTCGCTCCCGCAGAGTCCTGAACGCTGCCCGTGATGCCACCCGTTCCACCCTGGGAATGAGCGAAGTGGGAGAGAAATATGCAGAAAAGGAAGAAGGAGCCGAGGCGAAATAGAATGCGATGCATCTGTTCTGAACCTCTTTGCGTGAGTTTTGTAGTAAATCGCACGAAGGGGAATGAAAAAAACCAAACGGAAAAGCAGGCTGTTTCAACGTTATGGCCACAAAAATTAAGTAAGACTTAAGAGTTGCCCGTATTAGCGGACCATTAACGCTCATTTCACTGCACCGTAACAATCAGTACCGGAATCTCGAATGCCGATACACAAATCTCTTACAACTTCAGCGAGCATTCAGCAGTGCACCGTAGGCTAGGTCAAGGTGTTGAATCAGGGGAGGAGAGTAAAAAGGGCAGAGGATTGGAAGACACTACTCTACGCGCTAGCATTCAGCGTCTTGCTTGCAGCGGACGCAAACGCGGCAGAAACCAGAATCAGCCGGGACTAGCTTCCGAAAGCCGTGCGCGAGACCGCTGACGCGCAGTCGAAGGGCGCGACGGTCCGCGGATATAACAAGGAGACC
>JASLEQ010000166.1 GCA_030151135.1 Candidatus Sulfotelmatobacter sp.
TATGATTCCGATAATCGCGACATGGAGGCCGGTCGATCCCAGGACACCATTTCTGCTGTTATCGTAAAAGCCCCACAGCGGTTTGACCGGCTCCGGCTTCGATTCAAGCACGAGAGGCGGAAGCTTCTTCGGAAAGAAGAACTCGTCGATCTCACGGAAAAGATGCCTGTAGAGAGGCTCGGTGTACTGATTATCTGCGATCAGCAGATTCAGCTTCGGCTCTTGGCCTGGAAGGTTCGTATTGATTGTTTGGGATCCCATATTACCGCTACGGCTTTCCTTGCTGCTCGGTGTAGATGATGACCTAAATACCCTGGAACCCGCTCCTTACACAGATGAGCGCCACCAGCGACAAGTTGCTTGTGTTTCTACCGATTTTCAGAGGAAGGCACCCCCGCCTGCCGGCTGCATCGGTCTAGCCCAATCTTCCCCTAAATTGTACCTCCACAAGGCAAGTCCGGCACTGTATTTCCTTGCAGTGATAACCTTCTCGGAGACAGGTCCACATTTATATCGGGCGGGACTTCTTGATGCAGGCCAGTTTCAATCTCAGTCGGCCTGCACATGAGGATAAGAAAAGTTTCTTCCGGATGTCACGCCGCATGTCACGCTTTTGTAATGCACCTCGTTCATTTCCCAATCACGCGTCGTCGCGAAACATGGCCCGCCTGAGCCAAAAGCTAAAAGCTAAGAGCCAGAAGCTAGTAGCTAGAACCTCCCTCGCCCTATAATGAAAAGATTCATACATTTGGGAGACACCACTAGGTGCCGTTCGAACTCAAGAAGACGATCAATCTGCCTCAAACCGCCTTCCCCATGAAGGCCAATCTGCCCCAGAACGAGCCCAAAATGCTCGAGCGCTGGGACCAGTCCGGGCTCTACGAGCGCATCCGCCAGGCCCGGAAAGGCTCGCCGCGCTACATCCTGCACGACGGACCTCCCTACACCAGCGGCCCCATCCACATGGGCACCGCGATGAACAAGTGCCTGAAGGATTTCATCGTTAAATCGAAGACGATGTCGGGCTTCGACGCCCCTTACGTCCCCGGGTGGGACTGCCACGGCCTGCCGATCGAAATCAAAGTTGACAAAGAACTAGGCGGCAAGAAGCTGCAGATGGCGCCCTCATCCGTGCGCGCTGCCTGCCGCAAATACGCAGAAAAGTATCTTGATCTGCAGCGCACGCAGTTCAAACGCATCGGCGTCTTCGGACGCTTCGACCGTCCCTACGCGACCATGACTCCGCAATACGAGTCGGTCGTGCTCTCTACGTTCTTCTCGTTTTACGAAAATGGATTCGTCTACAAAGGTCTGCGCGCCGTCTACTGGTGCATGCACGATGAGACCGCGCTGGCGGAGGCCGAAGTCGAGTATGAGAACCACACCAGCCACACGGTATATGTAAAGTATCGCTTGCTCGATGATCCGTCGCAGATTGATGCCGCACTCGCCGGAAAGAAAGTATCAACCATCATTTGGACCACGACTCCATGGACTCTTCCTGCTTCCATGGCCGTCGCCTTCCATCCGGACGAGGAATACGTTGCGCTAGAAGCAAAGACCTCTGGGATGCCCCAGGTCTCGCCGCCCTTGCGAGACCTGGGAACTACCGGAGCGGAAAGCGCCGAGGTTTTCATCGTCGCGGCGAAACTGGCGAACGAGGTCGCTGCAAAGTGCAATCTTGCGGATCCCAAGCCTCTCGCACACTTCCCCGGACGCAAGCTCGAGCGCCTGAACTTTCAGCATCCGTTCCTTGACCGCAAGATCCTGGGCGTGCTCGCCGACTACGTCACCATGGACACCGGAACGGGCGTGGTCCACACAGCTCCATCGCACGGTGCGGAGGACTTCATCACGGGAACAAAATACGGGCTCGACGCCACCAGCAACGTCGACGAAAAAGGAATTCTGCGCAACGGCTTGCCCGAGTACACGGGCAAACGCGTGTGGGACGCAAACCAGCCCATCATTGATCTGGTCCGTAGCCGCGGCGCGCTGCTGCACACAGAGAAGACTGAGCATTCCTATCCACACTGCTGGCGTTGTCACAATCCGGTGATATTCCGCGCGACCGAGCAATGGTTCATCTCAATGGAAACCCCGATGCCGTGTGGGGCGGACGCCTCGTCCGCCTCGCTTGCGAAGCAAGCGTCTCAGCATGACACCCTGCGTACACGCACGCTCGAGGAGATCAAGAAAGTAAAGTGGGACCCAGCTTGGGGCGAAGAGCGTCTTTCAAACATGATCGAAACCCGTCCCGATTGGTGCATCTCGCGCCAACGCGTATGGGGCGTGCCGATCGCTGTCTTCCTGTGCGAGTCCTGCGGCAAGCCGCTCAACGACAAAGCCATTAACAAGAAAGTAGTCGATCTCTTCCGCACCTCCGGCGCAGACGCCTGGTTCACCGATGCGCCCAGCACGATTGTTCCCTCGGGCACGAAGTGTCCGCATTGCGGCGGAACGAAATTCGAAAAAGAAACCGATATCTTCGACGTCTGGCTCGAATCCGGCGCAAGCTATCTCGCGCTGGTGGATGACGAACCGAGCTATCCGTGGCCTTCGGATCTCTACCTCGAGGGTGGCGACCAATATCGTGGATGGTTCCAGTCTTCCCTGCTCTGCGCCATGGGCACGCACCAGACTCCTCCATACAAGAACGTAGTCACGCCCGGTTGGACCCTGGACGAAAAAGGCCAGGCGATGTCGAAATCGCGCGGCAATGACGTCGATCCCGTCGACATCTCAAGCCGGCTCGGCGGCGAAGTTGTGCGCCTCTGGGTCGCCTCCGTCGATTTCCGCGAAGATGTGGTCGGCTCTGAAGCGCTCATGCAGCGCGTGGGCGAGAATTACAAAAAGATCCGCAACACCTTCCGTTACATCCTCGGCAATCTCGGCGATTTCGATCCCGCCAAAGACTCTGTTGCCTTCGCGCAGATGGAAGCGCTCGATCAATACATGCTGCGCCAGACCGCTTCATTCGCGGATGACGTTCGCAAAGCTTACGATGACTTCGCCTTTCACCGGATCTATCACCGGCTCAATCATTTCTGCATCGTCGATCTGAGCGCCTTCTACTTCGACGTGTTGAAGGACCGTCTTTACATCTCCGCGCTCAAATCGCCGGGGCGCCGCAGCGCGCAAACCGCAATCTGGCGCATCGGTGAAGCCCTCACCCGCCTGCTCGCGCCGATCATGACCTTCACTTGCGAGGAAGTCTGGCAGTACCTTCCAAAGCTCGAAGATCG
>JASLEQ010000171.1 GCA_030151135.1 Candidatus Sulfotelmatobacter sp.
GTTCCCCAGAACGGGGATGCACAGATTGCGCGGGAGCCCAAGAAGCGTTTGAATCCTCTGAAGCGCAAACAGATGGAGGATCGCGTCACAGAATTAGAACAGCAAATCAGCCGGACTGAGGATGAGATTGCGCGGATCGAAACCGCGTTGCAGAGCTTTGTCAGCGTGGGAGAAAGCCAGCGGCAGTCGCAGGAATTGGACTCAAGAAAGGCCGCTCACGCTGCGCTTGTTGGCGAATGGGAAGAATTGGGGCAGGAACTCGAGAATGCCGAATAGCTTGTGGTCGTAGCGAGAAAATGCATAGATCCTTCGCTCCGCTCAGGATGACAATTCATTTGAGCCCGTACGGTTATGAACTTTCCGCACCTGTACACCGCCTTCCGTAATCTCTCTACGTCGCTTACGTCTGTGCGATAGTCGAATTGGCCAGGTGGTCACGCACCCTGCGGGCCTCCAATTCAAGACCAACCGCTGGAATGGTGTCAGGCACGAGCAGGCGCCGGGCGGGAAACCCAAGGAAGGTCGCATGCTTCAGTCGTCGGATAACTCATTTCTGAAGTCGGGATCGCCCGCTTCGAACCCCAACACGTTCAACCCCGTCAAGACCGTTACCGCCCCGATCGATCAGGCAACCATTGGCCGGACGCTGGTCATCAAGGGCGAGATCAGCGGATCAGAGGCCCTCTACATTGACGGGCGCATTGAAGGCAAGATCATCATGCCCGAGAGCCGCGTTACGATTGGCCGCAATGGCAAGGTGGATGCGAGCATCCAGGCCCGCGAAGTGGTGATCATGGGCAAGGTCACCGGCAATATTGACTGCAGTGACCGCGTGGACGTTCGGGCGGAAGGCTCGGTAAGTGGCGACATTTCAACGGTTCGCATCAGTGTGGAAGATGGCGCAGCGCTGAAGGGCGGCATCCAGGTCAAGAGCGAAGGCAAGCAAAAGCACCAGGACAATCAGCCGAAGCAGGAACAGGCGAAGGCGATGGCTGCCAGCGGCAACGCGTAAACGATTTTTGTCGAGTAGAACACAAGGGGCACGCGGGCGCGTGCCCCTTGTTTTATGAAAGACTACCGTGAAAGAGCGGCCCTAAAGGGCCGCGTTCAACAGGTTGTACTTTATGGGCTTTAGCCCGGCTCACTTCTTTTCTTGCGGCTTGAAATCCAGCGACGCCGAGTTCATGCAATAACGTAAGCCCGTCGGATTCGGGCCATCCTCGAAGACATGCCCCAGATGCGCGTCGCACTTTGCGCAGCGGACTTCGGTCCGCACCATACCGTAGGTGCTATCGCGATGTTCGACCACCCCGCCGTTCTCGACCGGCTCAAAGAAACTGGGCCAGCCCGTGCCGGAATCGAACTTCGTTTTTGAACTGAAGAGCGGCGCATTGCAGCACACGCAGTGATACATGCCCGTGTCGTGGTTGTTCCAGTATTTCCCGGTGAATGCACGCTCCGTACCGGATTCGCGTGCCACATGATACTGCTCGGGCGTCAATTGCTTGCGCCATTCGGATTCGGATTTTACGACCTTTTCAGATGTTGTATTTTCCATAGGAATTCCCCACACGTTAGATGTTCTCAGCGGTCAAAAGTGGCAGGAGTTACAACTCCACTTCTAACCCAATTTTTCGATATTTTCCCCTGAAAAAGAGTAGCGGATCCCCTTCCCGCACCACAACGTCCTCCACTTCCGCGAGGAAGATTGAGTGGTCCCCGGCCTCCTGAACGGATTGAAGACGGCACTCCAGATACGCCAGCGCTCCGTGCAGCATGGGAGTTCCGTGGCTTGTTCGATCAAAACGCGCTCCGGCTTCGGCTTCAGCGCGTTCGTGGGTACGCTCGGGGCGAGCGTAGTACTCGGAAATGGCCCGCTGATCCTCACAAAGAACATTGATGCCGAAACGTTTCTTGGCGTGAAGGTGGGCGTGGGTTCGAGTGGTGTGATCAACGCAAACCAGCACCAGCATAGGGTCGAGCGACACGGAGGCGAATGCGTTCGCAGTCATGCCATGGACTTCGCCGTCGAGGTCAAGCGTGATAATGGTGACGCCAGTGGCGAAGGCGCCCATGGCTTGCCGGAATTCTGAAGCGCTCAGGGTCATTCGTTCGGGAAATGCCGTTCCAAACGCCTACATTACCATGCCGCGCCGTTGTATCATTCGAGTCAACGTGGACGTTATAGGCAAGAAGGCGGCCGGCCGCGAAGAGGGTAGCAAGTTCCTGGAGGAACTCTGTCCGGAAAAGGCGAGTTCTCGGGAAGCGTCGCTGCACCTGATTGATTGCCCCGACAGTGAACTGCCGTATTTGCTTGCGGCTGCGCGTGCCGCCAAAGAGCGATTCAAGCCGGGCGTGATCACCTATTCCCGCAAAGTTTTCATCCCCCTGACGAATTTGTGCCGGGATTATTGCGGATATTGCACATTCCGGCGAGATCCCGCCGATCCCGGCGCCCATACGATGTCTCCCGATGAAGTCCTTAAGGTTGCGCAAGCGGGGGAGAAGATGGGATGCACCGAGGCTCTTTTCAGCCTGGGCGATAAGCCCGAGTTGCTCTTCCCCGAGATGCGAGAAACTTTGCGCCATCTCGGATACAAATCGACGCTCCACTATCTGGAAGCAATGTGTGAATTGGTGCTTCGCGAAACCGGCTTGTTGCCGCATCCGAATCCGGGGCTGCTGAGCGCGGAGTGGATCGAAAGGCTCGCCGCAGTTTCGCCGAGCATGGGATTGATGCTGGAGACCACCAACGCCAATCTTCTAGCGGCCGGGGCGGCGCACGACAATGCTCCGGACAAGCTTCCATCGAAACGATTGAAGACGATTGAAGAGGCTGGCAAACAGCGCGTTCCTTTTACGACGGGGCTTCTCATTGGTATCGGAGAATCATTGCGAGATCGCGTGGACACTCTTCTCGCGATCCGCGATTCGCACCGGCGTTATGGGCATATTCAGGAAGTGATCGTGCAGAATTTCCGGGTGAAGCCGACGATTCCGATGGCGCATTGGCCGGAGCCCTTGCAAGGCGAGATGCTTCGCACGATTGCTGTCGCGCGCTTGTTGTTGCCGGAGGTGAATATCCAGGCTCCTCCGAATCTTTCTGCGCCGTATTACGAAGAATTGGTTGAGGCCGGGATCAATGATTGGGGAGGCGTTTCGCCGCTGACTCCGGACTTTATCAATCCGGAAGCCCCGTGGCCGCACCTGGAGCAGCTTCGTCTGCGCACTGAATCAAAGGGATGCGACTTGCGACAGCGCCTGCCGGTATATCCCGAATTCGTTGGGGCGGCGGCTTCGAAGTCTGAACTGCTTTCTGAAAAGCTGCTGGGCGCGGCGGGGGGCGACGGGCTGGCACGGAGGGCGGCATGATCTGCGTGCTGAGCGGCGGAACCGGTGGCGCCAAGTTCGTGGATGGGCTGCGCCAAGTGATGCCCGCCGAGGACATTACGCTGGTGGTGAATACGGGCGACGATTTGATGTGGTGGGGCCTTTACGTGTCTCCCGACATCGATTCGATCACTTATGTTCTGTCGGGAATGCTGAGCCGCGAGCGCGGCTGGGGCGTAAAGGGCGATACTTTTCTTTGCCTGCAGGCCATGGGACAGCTGAGCGAACCCACCTGGTTTCATACTGGAGATCGCGATCTGGCGATGCATTTGCTGCGTTCCAGATTGATTGCCGAGGGCAAGACGCTATCAGAGACTACGGAAATCATCTCGCGAAAGTTGGCAGTCAAAGCGCGCATCATCCCGATGAGCAACTCACGAGTTGAAACTCGTGTCGACACCCCGATTGGGGAATTAAGTTTCGAAGAATACTTCGTGCAGCGCTGGTACCAGGACCCCGTGAAGGCGGTGAAGTTCGCCGGAGCTTCGGATGCGGAGCCGTCGCCTGGAGTGATCGACGCGATTGTGAGTGCAGATGCGGTGCTGGTGGCGCCGAGCAATCCAGTGACGAGCATCGGACCAATTCTGGCAGTACCCGGGATTCGCGATGCTTTGACCCGGGCGAAGGGGAAGATCGCGGCGATCAGCCCGATCGTGGGAAATGCACCAGTCGCGGGCCCAGCTGGAATTCTGATGCAGGCGCAGGGCCTACCCTGCTCCGTGGCCGGTGTGGCCCAGGCATACGAAGACTTTCTCGACATCCTGGTTTGCGACACCCGCGATGCCAGTGCAGCCGATGCACTGCGCAAGAACGGCCTGCGGGTTCATTGTACGCAGACGATCATGCGCAGCGCCGAAGACAAGGCTGCACTCGCGCGGGAAGTCTTATCATTCGTAGCGACCGACGGGCCGAGGGCAGAGGCAGCCGTAAATACTTCCTTCCGTCGCCTGGATCCACAACCGTGATCCTTGTTCCCATCAAAAATACTGCTTTCGCGAAGCAACGACTGGCTTCGATTCTCGACCAGCCGGCGAGGACGCAACTCGCCCAAGCCATGCTGACGGATGTTCTGAGCACACTGCATGAATGGAAGCATCGACCAAAGGTGGGAATCGTGACAGGGGATGCCTACGCTACGAAGCTGGCAGTGGAATACGAATTTGAGGTGATTATCGATCTTGATAATCCTGGAGAGACTGGGGCAATTGAGATGGCGACCCGGTTATGCGTGGAACGGGGCGAGCCGAGCACGTTGGTGATTCCAGGAGACATCCCACTGATTGCGTCTTGGGAACTGGAAGAGATTGTCAAACACGCGCCGTTGCAAGGAAGTGTGCTGGTTCCGGCGGGAGATGGACGGGGCACGAATGCGGCTTATCGGCGTCCGGCCGATCTGTTTCCGCTGCAGTTTGGAAATGACAGTTTCAAGCCACATCATGCGGCTGCACAGGCAACCGGCAAGCCCTGCGTTGTGCTGAACCTGCCGGGGATTGCGGTAGACGTAGATAGTCCGGCTGACCTGAAACAGCTTCTTTCTTTGCCGGGAGATAGTCGTGCACAGCGTTTGGCTCGAAGCTGGAACTTACCCAAGCATTCACTGGATGCTGTGCCGAGCAAAACATAGCCAAACGCCAGATTCCCTTCCACATGCCGCGCAGGAACACAGTTCGGGAGATAAAGCTCATTCCGATCGTTGTCGCGGAAGAGATCCGGCCCGGCGCTCTGATTGCGGAGGTGTTGCTTGCCGCAATGCGGCGGTTGCGCCAGCGATTCCAGAACGGCGACATTCTCGTGGTGAAGCACAAGATTGTTTCGAAAGCGGAAGGCCAACTCGTGAATCTGACAACTGTCGAGCCCTCGGAAGAATCGATTGCGTGGGCCAAACAGTACAAGCTTGATTCCCGAGTCATCGAATTGGCACTGCGCGAGAGCCGCTCGGTGATTCGACGTAAAAACGGAGTGCTTATCACTGAGACGAGGCACGGCTTTTTGTGCGCGAATAGCGGGATTGACGTTTCGAACGTGGACGGCGGCGCGACTGCTCTCCTGCTGCCGGAAGATCCGGATAGATCGGCGGCAAACCTGCGCCTTGCCCTCAAGAAGGAGACCGGAGTTTCCGTTCCGGTTATCATCACCGACAGCTTCGGACGTCCCTGGCGCGAAGGACTGACAGAGTTAGCGATCGGCATCGCAGGAATGAAGCCGTTGCGAGACGATCGCGGCAAACGCGACTCGCATGAATACAAACTCAAGGCCAGCGTGGAGGCGGTGGCGGATGAACTAGCCTCTGCCGCGGGACTCGTCTGCGGGAAGTTGAATCGCGCCCCGGCATGTATCGTGCGCGGATTCGGGTATCAGGCGGGAGACGGCGCCATTCGAGAACTGTTGCGGCCTGCCGCAAACGACCTGTTCCGCTAGACTTCCGCTACACTGTAGGGAAGTTAGTTGCAACATCTTGCCAGGATCGGCACCCTAAGTTGGCAAGAAGTGCAATATCCGATCCGGAGGGACGCATGCTCCGCGAAGTCAGTCGATCTGAACTCGAGACTTTTCCATCGCTCGAATGGGATGACATTTCTAGTCGTGTTAGTCCATCCGTCCACCGTTGTCTTCAAAGAATTCTGGAAACGCAAGATGGCGGAAGTGTTTCGCTTGAGGAATCGTACGCGCTGGCGAACACGCAAGGCGACGATCTGCTCGGAGTGCTGGTTGCAGCCAATGCGCTGCGCAGCGAGCTGGCGGGCAATATCGTTACCTACGTCGTAAACCGCAATATTAATTTCACCAATATTTGTTTTGTCGGTTGCAAGTTCTGCGCCTTCAGCCGCGGGCCGCGCGAGCACGACACATATTTCCTGACGCTGGAGCAGGTGGCGGAGAAGTCGGTGGAAGCCTGGCAAATTGGCGCGACCGAGGTCTGCATACAGGGCGGGCTGCCGCGTGATCTTTCGAAATTTTATTACCGGGACATTCTGCGCGCCGTGAAGAAGGCTGTGCCGCAGATGCACATCCATGCATTCTCGCCCATGGAGATCGTATACGGCGTCGAACTGACCGGGATGCCTCTGGGCGATTATCTCGCGATGCTGAGGGATAAC
>JASLEQ010000178.1 GCA_030151135.1 Candidatus Sulfotelmatobacter sp.
AATGATTCCATAAACAATGTCGGCTCCCAGGCCCGAGTAAACTTTGGAGGCGCAAACCAACCAAAGGGCTCGGAGGAAAGGAGCCGAACATGCTGATTATAGGATGTGATTACCATCCGGGCTTCCAACAAATTGCGTGCGTCGATACCGACACCGGGGAACTGACCGAACACCGCTTGGCGCATCGTGAGGAGGCCGAAGCGTTTTACCGGGTACTGAAACAGCGAAATCTTTCTGTGCGAGTAGGCATGGAGTCCAGTGGGCATTCGCGCTGGTTCGAGCGTTTGTTGCAAGAGCTGGGGTTTGAATTGTGGATCGGAGATCCGGCCGAGATCCGCACGAAACGGGTGCGTAAGCAGAAGACCGATCGGCAAGATGCGCAGCTGTTGATGCGATTGATGCTGGAGAATCGCTTTCCGCGGATCTGGGTGCCGGATGCCGAGAATCGCGATCTGAGGCAATTGTTGTGGCATCGGCATCGACTGGTGCAGATGCGCACGCGAGTGATGAATCAGTTGCATGTCGTGCCATTGAACGAAGGGCTGCGACGCAAGAAAGCGTTGTGGCGGCCGGCGGGCCGCAAGGAACTGGAGTCCATCGCACTGGCTCCCTGGGCCAGCCGACGGCGGCAGGACCTACTCGACTTACTCGATCAACTGACGCCGAAGATCCAAGATCTGACGCGTGCGCTGGAAGAGGAAGTGGAGAAGCGGCCGGTGACGAGACTGCTGATGACGCATCCCGGAGTCGGACCGCTGACGGCACTGGCTTACGAGTTAGTGATTGGAACTCCCGAACGCTTTCACTGCGGGAAACAACTCGCCAGCTATGTTGGTTTGGTGCCGACGGAAGAGTCCAGCGGAGATCGGCGTCGGCTGGGACACATCAGCAAGCAAGGCAACGTGCTGCTGCGCTTCTTGCTGGTGGAAGCGGCACAGGTCACGGTGCGCAGTCACCAGGAGTGGCGCAACAAGTTCTTCCACCTGGCCATGCGGCGTGGACGGAAGATTGCGAAAGTAGCGATGGCACGGAAGCTGGCGGTACATCTGTACTGGATGTGGCGTCAGGGATGCGACTACGGCCAGATGCACAAGCTCGGTTCGCACGCGGGAGAGCCCGGACATCGCGATGGTGAGCAGTAAATCACCGATGTAATGATTGGGCATCCCGCTCCCTTGTAAGTCAGGGAGTTCGAAGAAGTGAATCTTGATCGCGGTAAGGGATCGAAGAGATGGCTGGGTCGGACCGAGTTCCTGACCCGAACGATTCAAAGCGAGCCCGAGGTTGGAAAGCGCAAACCAACTATGAGAGCGAAATGGCGCTCTTCTACGAGTGCATGCAGAAGTGTTGCTCAAAACGTGCTTGACATCGCCGACATTGTTAGAGATAGTGATGTAACCGTATAGGATACCGAGCCGTAGCCGATGATCGCTGTGGCCGGCCCAACGTGCGGACGCCAACGGTCCGATCAGAGCGCCTAGCCCACGCCCCCCGAGCAGGATGCTCATCCCGAGCATCGCCCCTCCGGCCGGGTCAATGTTCTTGCCATGCACCGCGAATTCGCGAGCGCCCATGACCGTAAAAATCACCCAGCTGGGACCGACCATGAGTTCTCCGGCCTTGGCGAAAACTGCGGGAATCAATACAGGATGGCTGCGGATGTAATCAATGCCTTCTTTCACTGGCGAGAAATCAATGAGATCTTTCGGCCGCAGTGAAGCTGCGGCTTCCGCGTGAGGCTCCCGAAAGTGCATTCCAGCGATCAGCAGTGCGGAAACCAGAAACGAGAGGGCGTTCAAGACGAAGGCGGCTTCCCTGCCGAGGAACGCGGCCACCAGTCCACCTACGGAAGCTCCGATCAGCAGGTTCACGGACCATGTTGCCGATGACAGCGTATTTGCCGCCAGCACTTCTTCGGGTGCCGCGATGTTGGGAATGACCGCGCTTCGCGCCGGCTCGAAGAAGGCGGCCATGGTTGTCTCCGCGAGGAGAAGTGGGTAGACCAGCCAAACCATCGATGGCGAACGCACCAGGAGCATCGCCAAGACGATTACGCAGCGAATCAAGTCCGCCGCGATCATCACATGCTTGCGCTTGATGCGATCGTTTACGACACCCGCTGTCGGCCCAGCGAGCGTTTGCGGCAGAACCTGAAGCACCAACGCCAGCGCGACCGACCCAGCATGGCCTGTAAGTTGTAGCAGCAGGGTGTAGATGGACAGCGTATAGAACCAGTCACCAATCTCGCTAACGATTTGCGCGATCCAAAGCCGCCGGAAATTCGAATTGCTCCGAATCAGCCGCGCATACGAACGCAGCGAGATCGTCGCAGTTCCGTGTTCGGGCTCTGGTTCCATGGATAGTGTTTAGGGTAACTGCAGAAGTCGCAGCAGGGCAAAAAGCGCAGCGGTCTATATCTGGATTTGTCGGCGATCTCTGCGGATGTCCTTCGCGCTCTCGGCGGTGAGGAAGGTTTTGGATCGCCTACACGTGCAACTTCCGCTTCAGATCGTCAGCAATCTGTTTCCCATGAAATCGTCCGTTCTCGATAAAAATCTCATTCGTCCGCGATCCCGCCACGATCACCCCGGCCACGTAGATCCCGCGGACATTGCTCTCCAGAGACAGAGGATCGCAGACCGGCCGGCACTGCTGTTCCGACAATTCGATTCCCATGCTGCGCAGGAAATCGTAGTCCGGATGGTACCCGATCAATGCCAGCACGAAATCATTCTTCAAGCGGTTCGGCCCATGCGGCGTTACGACCACAACATGATCGATCCCAATCTCCTGCACCCAGCTATTGAAGTACGCCTCGATTTCTCCGGCCTTAATGCGATTCTCCAAATCCGGCTTGATCCAATACTTCACATGATGATGAAGCTGGGACTCCCGGTGAACCAGCGTCACCCGCGCGCCATGACGCCACAAATCCAGTGCCGCAATCGCCGCCGAATTCTTTCCACCAATTACCAGCACGTCGGTGTCGTAATAAGGATGCGGTTCGCCGTAGTAGTGCGAGACTTTAGGCAGATCCTCGCCCGGAATGTTCAACTTATTTGCCAGATCGTAATAGCCGGTCGAGACAATCACCTTTTTCGCAATATAGTCGTGCGGACGCCCGGCGCGATCCGTAGCCGTAATCGTGAAATTCCCGTCTTCCCCCATCACAGTCTTCACCCACTCGTATTGCCGAAGATCGAGCTGGTAGTGCTCCGAAACTTTCCGGTAGTATTCCAGCGCTTCTTCGCGAGTTGGCTTTTGTAGTGCAGTGGTGAATGGAATGTTGCCGATCTCCAGCAACTCCGGCGTGGTGAAGAACACCATGTTTGCCGGATAGTGAAATAAGGAATTCACCAGGCATCCCTTGTCGACCACAATTACCTTAAGCCCCAATTTCTGTGCTTCGATGGCACAAGCCAGTCCGGTCGGGCCCGCCCCAATTACCAAGACGTCAGTGCGCATCTCCGGGACAGGCCTCGCTTGGGTCTTCGGCTGCGTATCGATCTCGTCCGCTGTAAGGAAGTCAGGCATCGAATAGGGCGCGATTGACGGTGGCAAGAGGGTTTGGGATCAGATGGAAACGAATGATTTTAGCATGTGAGTTGGAGCCCTCTGCATGCGAGTACTTGCCGCAGCGTAAACATCCCTTTCAATGCCACGGCGCTATAATTTGCGGTTGCCTTTGTAATCCGGCCTTCTCAGGAGCACGTCATGCCGACTTCTACCGAATCCGCCGTTCCCATGCGCATCGAATCCGACAGCATGGGCAAAATCGAAGTCCCGTCCAACGTTTATTGGGGCGCGCAGACCCAACGGTCCCTGCTGCACTTCGATATCGGACGCGACACCATGCCTCCTGAGCTGATCCGCGCCTTCGGCACCTTGAAAAAAGCCTGCGCCTTGGTGAATCAGGATCTCGGCAAACTCCCGGCCGACAAAGCCAAGCTTATCGTCCAGGCTGCCGACGAAGTCATCGCCGGAAAACTCAATGACCAGTTCCCTCTTCGCATCTGGCAGACTGGCAGCGGTACTCAGACGAACATGAACGTTAACGAAGTGATCTCGAACCGCGCCATCGAGATTGCTGGGGGCGAACTGGGATCGAAGAAGCCAGTCCACCCCAACGACCACGTCAACATGTCGCAGTCATCCAACGACACGTTTCCGGCGGCCATGCACATCGCCGCCGCCGACCGCGTCAAGAACGTTCTGATCCCGGCGGTGCAGACCGTCCGCGACGCGATCGCCTCCAAGGCGAAAGAATTCGACAGCATTGTAAAAATCGGACGCACCCATTTGCAGGACGCCGTCCCGCTTACGGTTGGACAGGAATTCGGGGGATGGGCGTCGCTGCTCGAGCGCGACATCAAGCGTCTTGAGCAAGTCCTCGACGGCCTCTACGACCTCGCCATCGGCGGCACCGCGGTCGGCACCGGACTCAACACTCATCCCGAATTTGCCGAGCGCGCGGCAAAAAAGATCGCTGAGCTCACAGGACTCCCCTTCCGCTCACACCCTAACAAGTTCGCAGCGCTCTCCGCGCACGACGAAATCGTCTTTGCGCAAGGCGCCATGGAAACCCTCGCCGCGTCATTCATGAAGATTTCCAACGACATTCGCTGGCTTGCCTCCGGCCCGCGCTGCGGACTGGGCGAAATCACCATTCCCGAGAACGAACCCGGCTCCTCCATCATGCCCGGCAAAGTAAATCCCACGCAGTGCGAAGCCATGACCATGGTCTGCGTGCAAGTTCACGGAGCCACTGCCGCCGTCGGCTTTGCCGGATCGCAGGGCAACTTCGAGCTCAACGTCTTCAAGCCCGTGATCATCTATAACTTCCTGCACTCCGTCACCCTGATCGCCGATGCCTGCCATGGCTATGTCGAATACATGATCAAAGGCATTGAGGTCGATCGCGAGAAGGTGGATTGGTACGTAAAAAACTCTCTGATGCTAGTAACCGCCCTCGCGCCGAAAGTGGGATACGACAATGCCGCCAAGATCGCCCACACCGCTCATGTGGAGCACACAAGTCTGCGCGAAGCAGCCGTAAAACTAGGACATCTGAAAGCAGAAGAATTCGACCAACTGGTGCGCCCGGAGAAGATGACGAAGCCGTAAGGAAGAGTAGGTCTCGTATAAACAACCACAAGCTTCGGGCGACGGAAGAAATCGCGCTGCGGAGCGAAGTTGTGGATCTTGCCACTGACCGTGACATTTATTGGAAAGTCCAAGAGGACGTTATTCGTAAAAATGGCCGCTTGCTTGCAATGCATAGCGCTTTCTTCGACATGATGAATGATGCTTACGCGCATGCAACCGCTTCACGCATACGCAGGCTTGTCGAATAGAGATTCGTGGACGATTTCCTTGCGGAGGATTTTGGAGTCGATGTTACATTCCGTTCTACCCGACACAAGGTTACAGCTAGGAACCATTGGCAATATTTAAGTTTGCATGGCTTGAGGCTAGGCATGCTGACTTACAGCGGAAAAGACCCGACTTTTCGTGCAATTCGCGCCAGCGGACTAGCAGTTGTCTGTCCCCTAACCAGCAAGCGAAAGCCTTATCCCATCGCGCCTGCGATGTTGGGAACGTTGAAGGCTCAGTCCTCGTGAATCACCTGAGGAGCGTCGACTGGGAAACACGCAGCGTGGCGTTCCATTCCAAGGCAGACGGAGCACTCCTGAGCAAGGTTCGCGCTTATATCGGGGTTCTACTTCGTCTCCAGTGATGGCTCTGCTATTTGCGGGACTCGCGACTTCGCTTCAATTTTTTGTTTCTTTGCCGTCGTAATCACTACGACGCTCACCAGCACCAACGCAGTTCCAACGATCGTTCGCGGCCCAAGACTTTCTCCCCCAAACAGATAACCCAGTAACACCGCGACCACTGGATTCACATAGGCATAGGTCCCAACCTTGGTCTGCGACTCATGATGAATCAGCCAAACATACGCGGTAAAAGCCAGGATCGAACCCGCTCCGATAAGATACAGCAACGCCAGCCACGCTCCCGGCGAAACTGTCTGCAGACGGAATCCACGAAACTCGCCCAGCCCAAGAGCCGCCAGTGTCAGCAACACGCCACCAGCCAACATCTGAGCTCCGGAACTCATCGCCTTGCTCGCAGGCAGCGCCAATCGCGGTGTCATTGCCGATCCGATCGCCCAACTTACGGAGCCGATAATCAAAGCCACTGCGCCCCATCGGTCGATGGGCGCATCGCCGAATCCCGCTCCATGACTTACCAGTACTCCCACCCCAAGAATTCCGACGGTCAACGATAGTCCCAACCGCCCAGTCATACGCAGCGTCTTCATCACCAGAATCTCGGACAGCGCCATAAAAACCGGAATCGTCGCCATCATTACGGCCGTCAGCCCTGATGGAACTCGTCGCTCCGCCCAGAAGACCAGGCCGTAATCCAGAACGAAAAAAGGCACGGCGACGATGCTCGCCGCACGCCACTCGCCCAATGTCGGGGAAGCCGTTCCCTTCAGCCGCATCCATCCACACAAAAGACCGCCGGCCGCGACGAACCGCATACCCGCCAATAGAAATGGAGGCACTTCGCGCACGCCAATACGGATTGCAAGAAACGTCGATCCCCAAACGAGGTAGATGACAGCGAATGCCGCCACTCTCTTCCATTTCGAAGGATGCAAGGTGCCGTCCATGGCTGAACGCGTCTTTGAACTGGTTCGATCACCAGCCAATCACGCGGACGCGGATTTGGCACATAAAAACAATTTATCGGCGGGAAAAGTGCGCTGAAAGGGAAATGGCGCAAACGCTAGAGACTATTTCTTCAGCAGACTGGTATGGCTGGCCACGCATTGCCACTTACCCAGATCCATCACCCAGGTGTCGGTGAAGCGCCCAAAGTGCTCGTAAGGCTTGCCTTGATAAGTGCCTTGCGTGTGATACGTACCGGTCACGACGGCTGTGTCCCCGAAAAAATTCATCTTCACCTCAGCGATGTTGGCCAAGCTGGGTTTGTAACGGGGATCTCGAATATCCGCCAGGAACTTCTGCTTGTCGCTGGTTTCCCCATCCCATTCGGTATTGACGAATCGGCTCGACACTAGGGCATCCAGCGCAGCGGCATCTCGGTTGACCTGCGCTTCATTCCACAAACGTTCCAGAATCAGTATCTTGCTCTCCCGCGGATCGGCTTGTTGCGCCGTGGCGGGTAGCCAGCTCAGAGCAAGAAGAAAGCAGCAGCAGAGGTTGCGAATCATTGGCTTACACTTCCGGCGTTGTTGTGAGGGACAACCAGACGAGCGTAGCAGCCAGGAGTAGAACTAAGCCACAGGAAACAAACCACTGGAGTTACCAACGTCATGCGCCTTTCCTTTTAGGAAACGCGCGTAAGCTTCTGATTATAAGAGCCCAACGCGTGACCGACTAGAAATAGTGCCTCGCTCAGAAAGCCCAGCGCAGCAGCGTGGATCCAATCGTAAATCCAGCTCCAACCGATGCGAGCAGCACAAGGCTTCCTTTTTTCAGCCGTCCTTGTTCCATCGCAGTATTCATCGCCAGGGGGATCGTCCCGGCCGTTGTATTTCCGTAACGATCAATATTGACTACGACGCTCTCCGGTCGGAGCTCTAGCCTTTCGGCGGTAGCATTGATGATTCGCAGATTCGCCTGGTGCGGAATGAAGACATCGATATCGGACCCCTTGAGTCCATTCCGCTCCAGCAACTTCGAGCAAAGTTCCGTCTGCTTTCGAACGGCAAACTTGAAGACTTGCTGCCCATCCTGATGCACGTAATGCATCTTCTTCTCTACCGTGTCCCGGCTCGCCGGATGCAGGCTCCCGCCGCCCGGCATGTACAGAAATTGTCCGCCCGATCCGTCGACCTCGTGGATAAAATCGATCAGCCCTTCCGAGTCGTCCATAGCAGGTTCCAGAATGGCAGCCCCCGCACCATCACCGAATATTACGCAGGTTGCACGGTCGGTGTAGTCGATGATCGATGACATCACATCTGCGCCGATCGCCATCACGCGCTGGTGCTTCCCACTTGCGATGAATTGCGCTGCCACCTGGATGGAGTAGACAAATGCAGAACAAGCGGCAGAAAGGTCGAACCCCCAGGCCCCCTTGGCGCCCAACTTGTTCTGAACTATGCACGCGGTGGAAGGAAACAACATATCGGGAGTGACAGTCCCGACGATGATGGCCTCGATTTCGCTGGCGTCCATCCCCCGCTGCGCTAAAGCTTTGCTTGCAGCTGCCACTGCCAGGTCGCTGCTGGCTACGCCCTTCTCCACGATGTGGCGCTCGCGAATGCCCACCCGGCTCATGATCCATTCGTTATTTGTATCGACCATTTGTTCGAGATCGGAGTTAGTTAAAAGACGCGGAGGCACGTACGTGCCCAAGGCACTGATCTTTGCGCGGATTGGTTTGTTCAATCAGAACCCCTGAAGAAGATGATTTATTGTGAAGGAATAAATCGAGAATGTCGAACCGCGTAGTCCCACCAGTGAAGGACGAGCAGAACGCAAGAAGCCTTGTGGAGTCTCGAACGTACCTTCTAAAACGCCCAGCGCATCAAGGTTGCGCCCGAGGTGAAACCTGCCCCCACCGACGCGATCAACACCATGTCGCCTTTTTTCAGTTTGCCTTCTTCGATAGCGCTCTTCATCGCGATGGGAATCGTTCCTGCCGTTGTGTTTCCAAATCGGTCGATATTAATCACGACTTTCTCCAGCGGCATCCCGAGCCGCTCCGCCGTGGCCGTTATGATCCTTCGGTTCGCTTGATGCGCAATGAAGCAATCTACATCTTGCCCGGTCATCTGATTTCGTTGTAACACCCGTTCCGTCATTTCCGCCATCTTCTTCACAGCATACTTGAAGACATTTTTGCCATCTTGATGAATGTAATGCATTTTCTGGTCGACGGTTTCATGCGTCGCTGGGTTTACGCTGCCACCTCCAGGCATGTACAGAAATTGCCCACCCATACCCTCGACTTGGGCGACGTGATCGATGATGCCTTCGCCATCTTGTCCGGGCTCCAACAGAACTGCGCCGGCTCCGTCCCCAAAAATAATGCACACGGCACGGTCCGTATAATCGGTCATCGACGAGTTCACGTCCGCGCCAATCACTAGAACTTTCTTGTACTGGCCGGACTCCACAAATTTCACCCCCGCATTCAACGCGTACACAAATCCTGAACAGCCGGCGGAAACGTCGAAGCCCCACGTATTCTCGATCCCAAGTTTATGTTGAACCAGGCAAGCCGTTGACGGATACATCATGTCCGGAGTGACGGTCCCAACCACAATCAAATCAATCTCCTGCAGATCCATCGGGTGAGATTCGATCAGATTTTGCACGGCACAAACGGCAAGGTCGCTGGCTCCAACTCCCTTGGCGGCGATATGCCTTTCGCGGATACCAACCCGCTCCATGATCCATTCGTTTGTGGTGTCAACCATTTTCTCGAGATCAGCATTGGTAAGCACACGGGGAGGGACGTAAGTTCCCAGCGCCGTTATCTTTGCGCGCACACGTGTAGTCAACGGGGGCTCCTCTTCTAGGAAACCCTGTATTTTGAAGGATTGTAGCCAGAAAGTCTAACGAGAATGAGTAAACAGCGTGAACCGCGGATCGGATCGTTTGCCTCGACCGGTGAACCACTTCCCTGGCGATCGGCCAGAGGTGGATCGTTTACAAAGCCCGATTAAGCCGCTCGTTGTTTCTCGTGCTCTATCCGGTTTCGCACAAAATCCGGACACGAGATGATGCCAAAGCTTCGGCCTTCTCCCTCGATCAAATACGAGAGCGCCTCGTCATCGAGTTCGTCCAAAGCAGCCAGGCTCAGCAGCGGCCACAGTTGGCACTCCATCGCCGACTGCACCAATTGATCTAGATATGAGAGATGTCCCTCAAACAATTTTCCGGAAACGCGAATGGTGACGTGCGGAGCGGGCGATGGGGATGTGCCGTATGCGTTCATCTTTCTCCTCGAACCCTGGAAATCTCAAGCGTGACCGGTTTCGATACGCCTGACTTCTATAGACGATCCGAGAAGGTGTTTCGTGCGAAAAACTTGGTAAAAAGAGTGTAAAACTTGGTAATCAGAGGTTGGGAACCCGGATGAGGTTGATGTGCAGAATAAGTCAGGTACCGGGGACTCACTGCACACGCAAGAGCCCGTTACCGTTGCTTCCTTCCGGACCTGGCGGGGTTGGCGAGAGTACGTCGCGTGAGACCGATACCTGACCTGAATCATTCTAGCATTCGCGATCTTCAGCAGAGATTTAGGTTTTCCACGCTTCTGAAGAAATGCGCGGCGACACTTCTCTTTTCCCAGCTAGTCTGGGTCTTTGCGCCTGTTTTTCCCCGGGAGGCTGGCCGGATTTTCGTGTGTACGCTCGCGGAATCCACCTTTCAGCCCGGCCGCTAATCCGACGCTGGATTCTCCGAACTTGTCGCGAAGCTTGTCCGCGGCGGCCAAGGCATCTTTCCAGCGCTGCTGACGATCCCCCTCGAGCAGATCGATCTGGGCCGCCTGCATTGTGAAATGCGAAGCCTGTACTCCCAGCAGACGGATCTCGCTTCCCTTCCTCCAGTTCTTTCGAAACAGCATGCGAATGTGCTCGAAAATCTCGATATCGAGTTGCGTGGGAGCAGGCAACGTATGCGCTCGCGTGATTGTGGTGAAATCCGTATAACGGAGCTTTAGTTGTAAAGTGCGGGCGTAAAAGTTGGATTCCCGCAGTCGCCGCCCGACCATTTCTGAAAGCCGCATCAGGGTAGATTCGAGCCTCGCGGGATCGGCCGTGTCTTCGTTGTAGGTATGCTCGTGGCTAATGGATTTAGCATCGTGATCGGCCGCAACTTCGGTATCGAACCATCCGCCAGCGTCTTCGCCGCGGGCTTTACCGGCCAGCGCGAGGCCCCATTTGCCAAACCGGTTTTCGAGCTCCGATTCTTCTAGTTGGGCGAGGTCTCCCACTTTCTTGATACCGAGTGCATGGAGATTCGATTCCATGACTTTCCCGACGCCCGGAATCTCGCGGACATCGAGCGGCGCGAGGAACTTGGCTTCTTCCCCCGGCAGAATATAGAGAACGCCATTCGGCTTGGCTTGACCCGAGGAGACTTTCGCGATCAAACGTGAGCTACCGATGCCGACCGAGCAGTTCAGCCCTGTCTCGGTTTTCATTCGTTGATGGAGGTTATGCGCGGCCTTAAGAGAAGGGCCGTGTAGACGCTCCGTTCCAGTCATGTCCAGATAAGCTTCATCGATCGAGGCCATCTCGACCTTCGGAGTAAATCCGCCTAGAACCCGGTATACCTTTTCCGAGCATTCCCGATACCGGTCAGGGTGTCCGTCAACAAAAACAGCATGGGGACACATTTTCGCCGCCGTGCGCAAAGGCATGGCGGAGTGCACGCCAAATTTGCGGGCTTCGTAGGAAGCCGCGGAGACGACGCCCCGTTCCTCGCGCTGTCCACCTACCACTACGGCTTTGCCCTTGAGCGACGGGTCGTAGAGTTCTTCCACAGAGACGAAGAAGGCGTCCATATCCACGTGGAAGATGATGCGGGCGAATTCAGGGTGATCGGCAGCGGCCATGCCGAAATAAATTTTAACAGCGTTCCCGGCTGGCGATATCCAGGAACTCGGCGCCAGCCAATCAGGACGTGACGCTAGCGAGCGGCTTTTCTGCTCCGGTGGCAGCGGCTCGCATTTGCTTCACGCGATCGTAGACCTTTCCATATTCGCGAGCCGACGCGTTCCACGAGAAGTCTTTTGCCATCCCGTTACGCATCAGAACCTGCCAGGATGTCTGATCGCGGAAAGCTTGCAGCGCCTCTTTTATCGTGAGCAACAAAGCTTCGCCGTTGTAATCGGTAAACTTGAAGCCCGTACCCTTGCCGGTGCGAGCATCCCAAGGTTCGATCGTGTCATCGAGACCTCCCGTGGCGCGAACGATCGGGACGGTGCCGTACTTCAGACTGTAGATCTGATTGAGGCCGCAGGGTTCATACCGGGACGGCATAAGGAACATGTCAGCGCCAGCTTCAATTTTGTGAGCGATGGCGTTGTCATAAGCGACCTTGACAGCGATCTTCCCGGGAAATTGCCGGTTCAGGCGCTGGAAAAGGTCTTCATATGCTTTATCACCTGCGCCGAGGGCAACGATAATCATCTCTTCTCGAGCCAGGCGATCGGCGATCTGGGCGATCAGATCAAAGCCCTTCTGAGCGGCGAAACGCGATACGATGCCGATTACAGGAAGTTTGGGATCCGCATTCACGACTCCGAAGGCGGCGAGCAAGTCTTGCCTGTCTCTCGCTTTGGCAGAAAGATCCTGGGGAGAATACTTCGCCGTGATGAACTTGTCGGTTTGTGGACTCCACTCGTCATAATCCACTCCGTTCAGAATTCCGGTTACTGTAGCGGCGCGGTCGCGAAGAACGCCCTCAAGACCAAAACCATATTCTGTGGTTTGGATCTCGTGACTATATTTTCTACTCACGGTCGTAACATAGTCGGAGTAGGCCAGCGCTCCCTTCAGGAAGTTCACCTGCCCAAAAAATTCCATCTTCGACATCGTAAAAAGATCCCAGGGCAGCATGAGTAATGGCAGAGTATCCGGCGGGAACAGTCCCTGGTAGCCCATGTTGTGGATCGTAAATACGGTTCCGGTCTCTTTGAAGGCGGGATCGTCGGCGTAAATAGTGCGCAATAATACGGGGATCAATGCCGTTTGCCAGTCGTGGCAGTGGAAAATCTGCGGGGTGCCCAGGATCTTTGAGGCTTCCAGAACTGCGCGCGAGAATAGTGCAAAGCGTTCGGCATTATCGGGGTAGTCGCCCGCGGGGGTTCCATAGAGTGCATCCCGCTCGAAGTAGGGCGGATACTCCACAAAATAGAACTTCACACCGGCGGTGGTGCCTCCGAAAACCACTGACGGGAAACGGTACTCATCGTCGAAGGGCACGGTCACGCTGCGGACGACTGTAGCGGGATCGTTCAGCTTGGTTTGACGGTAGCGAGGGAGATAAACACTAACCTGATGGCCGAGGTTTGCCAGCGCGCGAGGCAAAGCGCCGACAACATCTGCGAGGCCCCCGGTCTTCGAATAAGGTACGCCTTCGGAAGCAGCGAAAGCGATATGCATGAGTACAGGACCTCCTAGCGCGGGCCCGGCACCGCGCACGGTATGATGAATGGTAAGTCGGACCGGGGTTCAGACTTTCTAAGATGCGAGTACCGACTTGCCAGTCTACTTTCCGAAGGAAGTGAGGGTCAACGTGCCAAGGGTCGCATCTGCGCGCCGTCCACAAATCAAGCCCAAATTGGGACAACACTTTCTTGCTTCGGAGGATTCAGCCAGACGGATCGTCGATGCACTCGGAGACTTGTCGGAATCGACAGTTCTCGAGATCGGGCCGGGCAAGGGCATACTGACATCCTTATTAGCGGATCGCACTCGCCGTTTGATCGCGGTGGAACTGGATCGGGTTCTGGCTGCGCAGCTCCGCCTCAAGTTCGGCATGTACCGAAACATCGAGGTTATCGAAGCGGACGTGCTCGCCGTCGACATTGACTCGCTATTCGGCCCGAAGCCGGGGCTTGGGCGGCCAGGAATCGAGATCAAGCCACAACCGGCCAAAGTTGTCGGCAACCTGCCGTACTACATCACTTCAGACATACTGCTGCAGTTATTTCAATTCTCGAAATACTTTCAGAGCATTGTGATTATGGTCCAAAAAGAAGTAGCCGACCGGATTGCAGCAGAGCCCGGCGGTCGAGACTACGGGCTACTGTCCGCAACGGCT
>JASLEQ010000180.1 GCA_030151135.1 Candidatus Sulfotelmatobacter sp.
TTTCCCCACTCATCGCATTTGGAGTAGCCCTGGCGTGCGCCGGACAAAGCATGGGAACAGGCATTCGAATGGATCCGTGTTCATACTGCGAAAGACGCTGTCTTCGCCATGGATGCGAACTATATCAATGCCCCGGGTGAAGATGCTCAGAACTTCCGAGCCATCGCAGAGAGAAGCGCCATTCCTGACTACTCAAAAGACGGCGGCATCGCATCCATTGCTCCCGATCTCTCTGCAGAGTGGCTCTGCGGAAAATCTGCGCAGAAGCAACTCAACCATCTTGCCGACGCGTCTCGTATCGCAGCTCTGCGTTCTCTTGGCGCGCACTGGATCGTGCTTCCCCACGATGCCGTCACGGCATTTCACTGCGAATACATAAACCGCGAAGTGAGGGTATGCCGTATTCCGAACGGAGCGGCTGACTAACGCCTACTTACCTCTGAAAAGCTTGTGTCCGACATCCGACCTACCGGTCGGCTCACATCGCGACATCCTCTTCCGGCGCTCAGGCAACCTACACCTTCTTTGTACCTTCTGACGGAGAGATAACGCCCTTTGGCACACCGTAACTGGGGCAACTCTCGAAAGATCAGGACATCTGATGATCGAAGCCATTGTGCTCTGGAATGAGCCGAACAACCTATCGCATTGGAATTTTCACTTGGACCCCGAGTGGAAAACCTTCGCCGCTATGGTAAAAGCGGCCTCCGAATCGATCCGCTATTCCAATCCTGATCTCCCCATCGTACTCGGCGGCGTTTCTTCCTGCGATCCCGACTTTTTGCGCCTGATGCGCTCCTACAACGTGATGGAGCACGTCGACGCCGTTGGCGTTCACGGATTTCCCCTCGATTGGAACCACTGGCAGATCGACGAATGGCCCGAGAAGGTTCTCGAGGCGCAAGAGGTTGCCGGCAAACCCGTCTGGGTGTTGGAAGTTGGCGCGTCGTCCTTCGGATCGGAAGAGGTGCAAGCATTCGGGTTATTGAAGTCACTCGACCTCCTGCACGGCAAGACGGAAAGAATCCACTGGTATAGCCTTTTCGATCTTCCACCTAGCTGGCCGGCTGAGACGCGACACAAAGAAGCGGAAGGCTCGTCTTATTACCGTCACTATTACCTCGGCATCCTCAAATCAGATGGCAGTCCCAAGCTGGCAGCCGACTTATTCCCGTCCAATGGCTCGATCGGATTTTGTCAGTGGTTCCATTTCGAAGATCCACGCCTCTACGACGCTGTCCACTGGATGAAAAAGCACGGGGTGCGCTACCTGCGCACCGGTCTTAGCTGGGCCGACTCCTTTCGCCCTAATGCCGTCGCATGGTTCGATCGCATGATCGATGCCCTGAGCCCCTTCGATGTTTCGCTAACCCTGTGCTTCACGCCGGCTCATCTGGGTATCGAGGCGCATCACACCAGTCCCCCACGGGATATTCAACTCTTTGCTGACTTCGCTGCGTGGGCCGTGGATCGATACGCGCCTAAATCAACCTCCTCGAAAGTCTCGCTGCGGAAGGGAACTGTTCTGGCATGAGCAACCAGGTCTTGATTACCGGCGGTGCTGGTTTCGTAGGTTCGCATTTGGCCGATGGACTGCTGAAAGCCGGGCATCGCGTTCGAATTCTCGATGACCTCGCACCCCAGGTGCACCCCGTCGGGCCGCCCGACTACCTCTCCAGAGATGCTGAACTCATTCGCGGCGACGTGCGCGATCCCAATCGCTTGAAAGAAGTGCTCGCTGATGTGGATGTCGTTTTCCATTTCGCGGCGACTGTCGGCGTCGGCCAGTCCATGTACGAGATCAGCCGCTACATGAGCGTGAACACTCAAGGCACTGCGGAATTGCTCCAGGCAATCCTCGATGCCAAGTCTCCTATCCGCAAGATGGTTGTGGCTTCGTCGATGTCCATCTATGGAGAGGGCCGGTATGCGTGTTCGCAATGCGGCCGGAAGTGCGCTCCGCCCGTTCGCTCCATCGCGCAGTTGAAAGCCGGACGGTGGGATTTGTACTGCGACGTGTGCAGGGGCGTCCTCAAGCCTTGCCCAACCGACGAGACCAAGCCGTCGGAGACCACCTCGATTTACGCGTTATCGAAGCGCGACCAGGAAGAGTTGTGCCTCATCTTCGGGCGTACCTATGGGCTTCCGGTGACCGCTCTCCGCTTCTTCAATATCTATGGAACCCGCCAGGCGTTGTCGAACCCGTACACCGGCGTGGCAGCCATTTTCGCGGCCCGGCTCCTCAATGGCGAACCGCCCCTGGTTTTTGAAGATGGCGAACAAATGCGCGACTTCGTAAGTGTGCACGACATCGTGCGCGCCAATATGCTGGCTATGGATCGTCCCCAGTCCGACGGAGAAGTCATCAACATCGGTTGCGGAAAAGCCATCACGATTCGCCGCGTCGCGAAACTCTTGGCCGACTCGCTGGGGCGCGACATTCAGCCCGTCATTACCCGCAAGTATCGGGCCGGCGACATCCGACATTGTTTTGCCGACCTGACCAAAGCCCGCACATTGCTGGGCTATGAGCCCCAGGTCACGCATGAAGACGGCTTTCGAGAACTGGCCCAATGGCTCGCCGGCCAGAAAGCGGAAGACAAGGCGGAAACCATGCTGAAAGAGTTGACCGCCTACGGACTTACTGCATAGGTCTCGCTGCCCGTACCCTCAGGGGTCCACGATGCTCGACGCAAACTAGCGCGCTCTCTAGAGTGCCCATCAACAAGGTCAAGGAGGATACGGACGTGGCCGCAGTTCCGGTTGTTCTCATTACAGGCGGCGCAGGGTTTATCGGTTCGAATTTAGCCGAGCATCTGCTCGCGACGACTCCCTCCCGAATTCGCATCTTCGATAATCTCTCGCGCCAGGGCGTAGCCCAGAACATCGCCTGGCTCAAGTCACTCCCCGGTGCTGCGAATCGCCTCGAGTTCATGGAAGAAGATGTACGCGACGCCAGTGCGGTCCGCCGTGCTGTACGCGATGCGTCTGAAATCTACCACCTCGCGGCGCAAGTCGCCGTTACCACCGCGGTCGAAGATCCCGCCACCGACTTTGAAATCAACCTGCGCGGCACATTCAACGTCCTTGAGTCGGCGCGCTTGGCCGGTAACCGGCCCTTCCTGCTTTTCACCTCGACGAACAAGGTTTACGGAGCGTTAACCAGGGTCCCGCTGGAGGAAGAAGGTACGCACTATCGCCCCTCACTTCCGGAATTCCACGGAGTGGATGAACTGGAACCTCTTGATTTCCACTCCCCATACGGCTGCTCCAAAGGCGCCGCCGACCAGTACGTTCGCGATTACGGACGCATCTATCAGATGCCCACCGTTGTCTTTCGTATGTCCTGCATCGCCGGGCCCCGTCAGTTTGGCAATGAAGACCAGGGATGGGTCGCCCACTTCCTGTATTCCGTCCTGGCCGGCCGGCCCATCAATGTCTATGGCGATGGCTACCAGGTCCGAGACATCCTCCATGTGCACGATCTCGTAGCAGCAATGCGCGCCGTGCGCAATGTCAAGCGGCGCCGTAATGGCGAAATCTACAACCTGGGCGGCGGCCGTGAACGAAGCATCTCTGTCATCGAAATGCTGAAGGAAATCGAAAAACGCACGCAAAAAACCCTGCGCTTGCGCTATTTCGACGTGCGCCCCGGCGATCAGCCTCTGTACATCACCAACACGTCGAAGCTGGAACAGGAAACCGGATGGCGAGCACGCCATTCGCTTTCCGACACCCTCGATTCCATTCATCGCTTCTGGCAATCCAATCAAGACATGATCCAGTTAAACCGGCGGGGTGCGCCCGTCCACGAGGAACTGGAGAGAGAAATCGCATGAAATTCGCTCTCGTCAATCCGAATTGGACTTTCGACGGCTCCACGTACTTTGGATGCCGCGATCCTCATTTTCCCCTGGAGTTGCTCAGCGCCCGGCAGATGATTCGCGCACAAGGCCATGACGTTTTGCTGGTCGATGCGTTCATGGAAAACCTCTCCCCCGACGAAGTGCGCCATCGCCTTGATGCTTTCCAGGAAGACTACCTCGTTCTACCTACCGCGCCTTCGTACCTGTTCTGGCGCTGCCCGCAACCCGAGCTGCGCGTCCCCAAGAACTGGATATCTGCACTTCGCCGGAAATCTTGCACGGTGGTCATCGGTCCGCACGGGTCTGCTACTCCGCAGGCGACCCTGCAAAAGACTGGTGCGGACGTCGTCTTGCGGGGCGAGCCCGATCAGACACTTCCACAGCTGGCCAGAGAAACGTGGGACATGATTCCGGGCTGCTGCTGGCACGATGCCGATGGTAATTTCCACATGGCCCCCGGCCTCGGCGCCACCGACATGCGCGCGATCGGAACTTTGGATTATTCCGATTATCCGGTTGAACGCCATCATCATCTTCATCATATTTTTCCGGGGCATGGAGCAGATCACCTTCAGCTTGGTGCTGAGGTCGAGTTCGCCCGCGGCTGTCCGTATGCATGCACGTTCTGCAACAAGACTCTCTTCCGCAATAAGTTCCGCGAGCGCGATCTCAACGCAGTGCTCGCTGAAATCGACCAGCTTCTGGCCCGGGGCGTTGATTACATCTACTTCATCGATGAAATTTTCGGCGTCGGGAAGCAGGTGCGCACGCTGCTTGAGGAAATCGCCCGGCGTCCATTGTCCATCGGGTTTCAAACCAGGATCGACCTGTGGGATGAGGAGTCCCTGGACCTGTTGGGTCGCGCCCGGTGCGTCTCGTTCGAGTGCGGAATTGAGGCCATCAGTGAAGCTGGCCGCGACGAGATGAATAAGAATTGCCGCCTCACCACCGACCGCATCCAGACGCTGCT
>JASLEQ010000192.1 GCA_030151135.1 Candidatus Sulfotelmatobacter sp.
GTGCAGGATACCTATAAGGTCGCATCCCGATTCACCATCAATGCCGGATTGCGTTATGAATTGCCCCGCCCCTATACCGAAATTCGCAACCGGCAATCGCTGTTCGAGCCCGGTAAAAAATCACAGGTCCTGCCAAATGCGCCCGTCGGGCTGGTCTATCCCGGCGACCCAGGCGTACCCGAAGGCCTAATTTCCACCGATCGGAAGGCATTTGCGCCACGCTTCGGCATCGCCTGGGACCCGGCGGGCGATGGGAAATTGCTGATCACCTCGGCCTACGGCATCTTCTATGAGCCCTACTACACCGGACAGGGCGGCCCTTTACAAACCCCCATCAGTGCGCCTCCTTACCTGGGAACGCCGCAGGTGAGCCTGCCTGACTTCGCAAACCCGTTCCATGGCAATCCCCCCGCCCCAGGCACATTCTCCACGCCACTGACCAACCTCACGCTGTCGCCGACTTTGACACTCCCCTATTCGCAAGATTGGGATTTGAACCTGCAGCACTCGTTTGCATCCGATTGGCTATTCGAGATGGGATATGTTGGCACCAAGGGCACGCACCTTCCCCGCTTCATCGAAGCCAACCCCGCCGTATTTGTTCCGGGAACCGCAAACGGACAGCCGATTTCCAATTCCAGCAATGCCGATCAGCGGCGGCTCTATTCGGGCTGCACGCTGGCTGATTCGCCCAGCAGCTGCCAGTTTTCATCCACCGGCGAGATTGCCGGAATCGCCAACTCATCCTACAACGCGCTCGAAGCCTCGTTACGCAAACGATTCAGCCACGGGCTGTCCTTCCTCTTGTCCTACACGTGGTCGAAAACAATTGATGATGTTTCCTCATTCAACATCACCGGATCCGCGGCGAAGCCGGTAGCAGGCGAAAACGACCTCGCCCAGAACCCATTCGACCTCGCAGCAGAGCGCGGACTTTCACTGTTCGATGCGCGCAACCGATTCGTTGCCAGCTACGAATGGGCACTGCCGTTCTGGAACCATCCTGAGAACTGGTACCAGCGGGCAGTCGGTGGTTGGCAGTTGGGTGGAATAGCCACGCTGATGAGCGGCTCCCCCTTCACCGTCTTTGATTCGAACGATGTTGCAGCGCAAGGCAGCGCACCAGAGATCACCGGATTTTCCGCGCAGCGGCCCAATCTGATCGGCAACCGCAATCATGGGCCCCGCACCGTTAGCTCGTGGCTCAACGCCAGCGCTTTCCAGCGCCTCGACACCGTAGCAAACGCCGGACAGTTTGGCACCGAAGGTCGCAACGTGAACCTCGGCCCAGGCTACGCCGATTGGGATTTTGCGGCTCTCAAAAACTTCAAAGTAACCGAATCGAAGCAGTTCCAGTTCCGTGCGGAGTTGTTTAACGTCTTGAACCGGACGAATTTCCGTTTGCCCGATACCGACATCAGTTCGCCCACCTTCAACCACATCCTCGCGGCCCAGACTCCGCGCCAGGTGCAGTTCGCACTGAAGTTTTCCTTCTAGCGGTAACGAACATCATTCCTCCCGAAGCAGAATCAAAGGGTCAGCCGACAGAGCCCGCTGCGCAGGAATCCACGTAGCCAGCAAACCCAGGAGCGACATCGCCACCACCACACCGGCCAATACCAGTGGATCGCGCGTAGATGCCTCATACACAATGTGGGACAGCACCCTGCTGGCTAGCATCCCTGCCAGCAAGCCCGCTGCCGACCCGAACGCCAGCAATTTCACTGCGCGCCCCAATGCGCACCCTAACACTTTCCGCCGTTTCGCTCCCAGAGCGATGCGAATTCCCAACTCTTTGAGGCGCTTACTGACTGTATAGGCAGCCATTCCGAAGATCCCGGTGATCGACAGCATTGCGCCCAATAGGCCCATCACGCCCAGGCACACGGCCGCCATCCGCGAGGGGAACAGCGCGAAGTCCATACCCTTCGCCCACGTTTCGATTTCGACCGGCAGCGCTGCGTCCACTTCGCGCAGCTTCATCCGCATCGCGGAGCCAAGTTGCTGCGGATTGCGAACGGATCGCACCACCAGCCAAACGGACACTATAGGTCCAGTCTGCGCGATAGGAAGAAACATCGCCGGCTGTTGAGATTCATTGAAAAAGAAGTATCTTCCGTCCTCTACGATGCCTACAACCTTGTGTCGCGATCCATCCGCCATTTTGAAATATTTGCCGAGTGCGCCCTGCTCTGATCCGAAGATTCGGCGCGCAAACTCCTGGTTGATCACCGCCACACGCGGCGCGTCTTTATCATCCTGTGCGGTGAAAGCTCTTCCCGACCGGTATGCGGTACCCGCCGCGCGGAAATACTCGGGAGATACTTCGTATTGAAGTGTCGCGGTAGCAACGTTCGACGGCTTCAGATCCCTCGTTTCGTCCTTGAAGACATTCATCGTCCAACCGCCGCCCCCGACCAGAGGCAGATTGTTCGCCAGGGCAACATGGTCTACGCCAGGAATCGCCTTCATTGCGTCGATCATGCGCTCCTCGACGACCGTCACGTTGCCGCCTGTATAACCGGCCATTTTCAGCTGAACGCCTGCGACCATCACGTTCCGCAGGTCGAATCCCAAATCGCCATGCAACGACCGAACAAGGCCTCGAACGGCAACCATGGAGGAGGTAACGAGCACCGCGCAAATCGCAATCTGCAGGACCAGTAGCGCATCACGTAGTGTCAGTCGCCGTTTGGTCAACCCCGCCTGTCCAGCCTTCACAACCTCATACGGAATGGCATGAAGAACCTGCCGCACAGGAACGATTCCAAAAAGGAATCCACTGATCAAGGCAAGACCCAAAGCTGACAGGTATACATTCGCATCCGGACTGGCTGGCACATGAATCGCAAGCTCAGGGAAGGGTTGCCACGCGCCTAAACGATGCAGTGACACGACACTGACCACCAGCCCGGCGGAGCCCCCGGCAAGTGAAATAAGAAGCGCCTCCGTCAGCAGTTGGCGCATAATTCGCTTGCGGCTTGATCCCAGCGCCAGCCGCAAGGCAACTTCGCGGGAGCGATCCGCCGCCTTTGCCGCAAAGAGGCTCCCCAGATTGGCGCACGCGGCCAGCAGAATCAAGCCTGCCAAGAGCATCAAGCATGCAACAAATGCCCGCAGGGGCCCGGCAAAGAAATTGGGGAAACCGGGCCGGACCAGCGCGAACTTCTTGTGTCCATCCTCTTTCGGGAATGTCGCTTCAAGATACGAACCAATGGAACTGAGATCGGCCAGTGCCTGGGTTTGCGTCACTCCCGGCCGTAAATGCCCGAACGGCTCGAACAAGATACGAGTCCCGCGCTCATTCAACTGATTGCCATCATCGATCTGATTGCGATTGACAATCGGCACAAAGCAATCCGGAGAAAAAAACAGGAGCGTGCCTTCAAATCCAGGCGGAGCCACTCCGATCACCGTGAAGGGATGCCTGTTCACGAGCACAATGCGTCCCACAACGTTTCGATCGTCTTGGAAGTGGCTGTGCCAATAAGCATAGGTGAGCACAACGTAAGGCGCACTGTTGGGACCACGCTCATCGTTCGCATGAAAGAAGCGCCCCAGATAAGGTTGGAGTCCCAGTACGTCGAAATAATTCCCGCTGGTTTCATAAGCGAAGACGCGGGAAGGACTCTCCCCCGAGTCCAGCACAGCCTCACTGATGCTGAACGCCGCCAGATCGTCGAAGCTATGGTTGCGGCGGCGAAAGTCGAGATAGTCGGGGTACGACTGATGCCCGACCTGACTCTCCTCCGTTTCGAATGCGTAAAGGCTTTTTGCATTCGGCAGATCGAGTGGTTGTATGACAATCCGGTTCAACACACCGAAGACGACGGCGTTTGCGCCAATGGCGAGAGCGAGCGTCAACATCGCGGTTATCGTGAACCCGGGTGAACGCCACATCTGGCGCGACGCAAATCGCACATCGGCCCAGGTGGACTCGACAATCGGGACTTGCCACACCTCCCGGCTGCGCTCCTCTATGAGTGTCTGGTTGCCGAATGCCCGCCGCGCCTCGCAGCCGGCCTCCTCAGAGCTCATGCCCTCTCTGATCAACTGCTCAGTGCGCTCATCAATGTGGGATTGGATTTCCTCGCGAAGATCGTGGTAGACAGCGCGGCGGCGGAATGTGCTTGGAATCCAGTCGGCTTTCACTGGAAGCTCCCTTTCAGCTTGCTGAGGACTCTTCCGGACTCAGGACGAGCGAAATGCCCTCAAACATTCGTTCAAAGCTGGAAATCTGTTTCTCCAGATGGCGAAGACCCGAAGCTGTGATCTGGTACGTGCGTACCCGGCGATTGGTGGAGGAGACCCCCCATTCGGCCTTCACCAGCTTGGCTTTCAGCAGCCGCTGTAGCGCCGGATAAAGCGAGCCCTCTTCCACCTGCAGCAGGTTGTTGGAACGTTGCTGGATATGCTGAACCAAGGCATATCCATGGGCCGGCTGTCGCCGAAGCGACTCGAGAACCATCATCTCGAGGGCGCCAGGGAACAGGTCCCGCGGATTGGATTTTCCAGGCATATTCCGGTAAGGCATAGACTAAACAAGTCTAGGATGAATGTCAAAAAATGGCTCCCTCGTCCTCTTTGATCTCGGGAGCGCGTTTGTGCGCGCGCTCAGCGGTGTGATTTCGAACTCCGCCGTCGCCCGGCGCGATTTACACACGACGAGAATCTCATTGCCCTTGAGTTTCGCCGCCCTTCTCACCAAATTCCGGCTCTTCAAAGTACTGCGAATCTCCTTTGAGAAACTTCAGATCGTAGGAGCCGACCAGAGGAATCGTACGCTTGAACCGGAGCGCAAGGAACAGCGGCGTTCCCCCTTCCGTCACTTCGGTGGAATAGCCCGCCGATTTGTTCTTGTTCCATGAGGTCTCCAGCGTACCTTGCGCCGCCGCTTCTTTAAGCGCATCAATGGGAGCCGCGGCCAACCCGATGCTGGCCGAAGCATTGATCACCGCTTCCTGATCGCTGCTCGTGGCAAAGCAGATCCACGCCGCGTCCACCAGCCGGACTTCAGTGATCAAGCACAAGCCCGGATCCCACTTTTCCGCTTTGAACAGGTCAAATAGAAGCGACTTCACGCGCCCAAGATTGACGAACCCCTGGGCACGCACCTCCTTGCATATCATGACAGCGTTGTTGGCCTTATTGAATTTGAACCGGACTTCCCCGTTGGCGGGAACCCCCGGCGCGCGTGCGACCGCCTGCGCCGATGCGGCGGTCACGTTCTTCGATTGCCAGATGTTGACGCGGTTCCGGCTCGGCTGCGGTTTTTCCTTATCGTGCACGGCGGGGTCAAAACCGGGATAATCGCTCAACAGGCCTTCTCTGGTGAACAGACCGTCCTCGAC
>JASLEQ010000208.1 GCA_030151135.1 Candidatus Sulfotelmatobacter sp.
TCTTCGCCGTGCTCTTTCCATCCATGCGATTCGAGAAGTGCCTGCGCCTCCTTCATGTCGGCGACGCCATAAGAAATGTGATTCATAACGCCGGTCAGGCGGACATCTGGATGCGCGGGCTGATTCAGCATGTATTCGAGCCAATCGGTGCCGTCTGGCACCTGGAGTGAAACCCAATCGGTGACGTTGTCTTTCATGCCGCCGTGCCAGTAGGGACGAAAGCCGAGGATCTCACGGTAGAAATGATCGTCGGCGTCGCGGTTGTAGGCGAGGAATCCGACGTGGATCATGCGGTGGGAAACGGCATTGGGCGCGGCGGGAGCGGAATCGCCCTTGGCGCGCTCGACGAACTCGATCTTGTGACCTTCGGGATCGGGGACGAAAAAGCTTTTGCTGTGGTCGGAGCGACTTTCGATGTCGCCGGGCTTCAGCCCTTTGGACGTGACATACGAACGAAGGGCCTCGACGTTTTCGGTGGTGAAGGCGGTATGGTCCATCCGATCAGTGGCGCTTGGATCGGGAGCAGGGCTGTATCCGACCCATTGCTTGCCCGACATGTAGCGGGTCGTTTCGCCGGGTTCGATCGGACCTGCGGCAGGCAGGCCGAGGATGTCGGAGTAAAGGTGCTTCACGCCGTCGGGCGCCGTTGTATAGAAGGCGACGTGGTCGATGCCGGTGATGCGCGGACGCTTGGCGTCGGTCTGCGAGAAGGAGGCTATCGAAAGAAAAATACAGAAGAGCGGCAGAATGATCTTCTTCATGGCTGTCGATTCTAGACCTAAAGATCAGAATCGCACAGGAAAACGGGTCGTTGTCGCTTTCAGCGGATCTCTGATGTTTGCTTCGAAAGGTTTCACCTCTGAGGTCGCGAGGAAAGGCCGCCGACGACGCCGAGTGAACCTAGCCTTGAAAAAGATTGCGCATGGTATTGGTCCTGAAGTCGAAGATTCGTTGAACATCCGCCTCAACAAACGCGCCGTGCGCCAGTCGTCCGATGATTCCGAATGGGAGCGCGTAGGTCACCCGATCGCATATTCGGGTGCCCCCTCTTTCCTCGACGAAGTCGTGCTCGTGGTTCCAAAGGCGATATGGCCCTGAGAGTTGGAGATCCACAAAGCGAAACGGCGGTTTCCACTCCGTAATCTCCGTTGTCCAGCGGATCGGGAATCCTCGCAATCGAAGGCGGTAGCGGATGAGAGAACCCTTGGCCAACGACTCGGGGCTTTCAACTATGCGAAAATCGAGCCACGGTGGTGTGAGGACCTGCAGGTTCTCGGGCCGGGAGAAAAAGGCAAAGACCTCGACGACGGGCCGGGGTAACCACTGTTCTCGCTTCAGAATGTAGCTATGCATTAATTAGCATCCAGGTGCATCCTAGTAAAGAGGCACGAGAGAGGAATTGACTTCCGCTCGGAACTCTGGCAAAAAAGACAGACTTATGTTGCGGTGGAAGGTCAACGCGTCGACGTTATTCATTCTTGCCAGCCTGATTTTCATCATGCTGTTGATTGTGGTGTTGCCGGACGTTGACCTGGACGACATGGCATTTCACCAAGGCACGGCACCGCTGGTGGTGCATGCCAAAGCCACTACCGCTCCGGCCACCATGGCGGTGGCAACCGTTTTTCCGTTACCGAATCCTGAGATTGCATCTCCCTCAAGCGATTCGGAGACTTTTGCGGCCAACCTGGAGCCGAATTTCCGGCCTATCCTGCTTCGATCCCTTCGGCGTTGACGGGCGATTCAGCGCTCGGCCAGCCGTGCTGTCTCTGAGATGGTGCGTCCACGGCGAGTAGAGCGCATTCCTCCAACGATTACGTACCTCGCTTTTGCCGAATATTACCCATTGGACCGCAACCGATTGAGGAGTTTGCGATGAGTTTTGACCATACCACTGCCGATTACGGCAACCTTCTGCAAGATGCTGCGGCGAGGACAGGGTTCAGTCCGTCCCAGATGCAGGAACTGTTGGAATGCGAACTGGGAATTGACCACCTGCTTGATTACATCACAGCCGTAGTTTCGGATCGCATGAATTGATCCTTCCTCCGGTCGGGAGTTGAATGCTTGGGGCTCAATTCCCGGCCATTTTTTCCTGACAAGCAACTGGCTCGGAATTTGGGCAGTCCTGTGTTCTAATCACCGCGTCGTCTTTCGTCCCAAGACACCACATCAGGAATCACGAATGAAGCTTGCCCGCTCTATCCGGCTATCGATGGGAATGCTGCTATTGGTCTCGGGTTCAGTTGTGCTGTCGCAAAGTACCGGGTCATCGAGCATTCCCGGTGATCTTGACACCTACGTCGCAAATTCGATGAAGACCTTCGACGTTCCTGGAATGGCGGTTGCGATTGTGAAGGACGGAAAGGTGCTCGTCGCCAAGGGATACGGAGTTCGCAAGCTTGGCGAGTCCACTCCGGTGGATGAGTTCACGATGTTCGCGATCGGATCGAATACGAAAGCATTCACGACAGCCGCGCTGGCAACGCTGGTCGACGAAGGGAAACTTTCGTGGGACGACCGCGTTTACGAGCGGCTGCCCGGATTCGTCATGTATGACCCATACGTATCGCACGAGATGACAATCCGCGATCTGCTGACGCACCGCAGCGGGATGGGGCTTGGCGAAGGGGACCTGCTCTTCTGGCCAAAGACAACCTACACGCGGGACGAAATCATTTACAAGCTTCGATTCATGAAGCCGCAATCCAGTTTTCGAAGCCACTACGCTTACGACAACCTTCTATACATGACGGCGGGCCAGATTATTCCGGCGGTGACCGGAACGTCATGGGATGAGTACATCAAACAGAAAATTTTCGAGCCACTGGGAATGGCGCACTCAAATACCAGCGCAACGCTATATCAACCGAGGGATGATTACGCGTCCCCGCACTCGCGGGTAGAGGGAAAGTTGCAGGTTATTCCACTCGAAGATTTGAGCAACGTAGGGCCCGCCGGAGCGATCAATTCCTCTGCGGCGGATATGGCGATGTGGGTGCAGGTGCAGTTAAACCGGGGCAAGTTCGTTAACCGTGAGGGAAGGCTGTTCAGCGAGAAGCAGTCGAGGGAGATGTGGTCGCCGCAGACGATCCTTCCGACGGGAGAGCCCCCTGCGGCATTGGCCGCGCTGAAGACGAATTTCGCGGATTACGCGCTGGGATGGGGTCTTCGTGAATATCACGGACGGAAGTTGGTAGGGCACACAGGAGGGGTTGGCGGTTTTGTATCGCGGGTAATGCTGGTGCCGGAAGAGAATCTTGGAGTGGTCGTACTGACGAATGCGGAAGAAGACGGCGCCTTCGATGCGATTCTTTATCACGTGCTGGATTACTACTTCCATGTGCCTCCGTCGGACTGGATCGCGAACTTCAAGAAGCTGAAAGACGATGAGGAACACGACGCGGCCGAGACGATGAGAAAGGCGGAGTCGGGACGCGCGGCGAACTCGAGTCCTTCCCTCCCTCTTGAAAAGTATGCAGGGACATACAACGATGCATGGTATGGGCCCATCACCATTCGTTCGGAGAATGGGGGTCTGACCATTCGCTTCGATCACACTCCGGGCATGGTAGGGGATTTGCAACACTGGCAATTTGATACGTTCAAAGCGCACTGGCGGCTGCGCACGATCGAAGATGCGTTTGTGACGTTCTCACTCAATCCGGACGGAACGATAGACAGCGCGAGGATGGCAGCGGTATCGCCTCTGGCGGACTTCAGTTTCGATTACCAGGATCTTCTCTTGAAACCGGCAGTGGCTGAGAAAAAATAGGAAACTGCCGATCTCTCGTTGCGAACTGCGGGTGGTCGATACCCTCCATGGTGGCGAGCACGTCAGGACAATCCGTATCACGGACCGAGGCGGACGTAGAGCCGCAGGGTGCGGCGCTGCGGCGCGAACTCGGCATCTTTGACCTGATTCTGGCACAACTCCTCATCATTATTGTTGCGGACTACATTGGGACCGCGGTCAAGGCTGGATCGTCGCATGTAGTTTTCTGGCTGCTGGCGATAGTCACATTCTTCATTCCACAGGCGCTCGTGGTTATGCACCTCAGCGGGAGGTTGCCGCTGGAGGGCGGACTTTATGAATGGGCGCGGATCGCATTTAACGATCAGATCGGATTCATGGTCGCCTGGAATGTGTGGTTGTATTCGATGATCTATGTTGGACTGGGCGGCCTGCTGACTGTTTCATTTCTTTCTTACGTAATTCCTCATGGCTCGTGGATTGCGACCAGCAAGCCGCTGATCGTTTTGGGCTCGTTCGGGATGCTGGCGTTTACGATGGCAAGCGCAGGGTTGGGTCTACGTTTTGGAAAGTGGATTAGCAACGTGGGCGCGGCAGCGTTCTTGATCACGATTGCAGGATTGATTTTGGCTCCGTTCCTGAATCGATGGCATGGAACGTTGGCCGAGTATCATCCGTTACAGATTGCGATTCCACCGCTGACACTGTTCAGCGTGAATGTGTTCAGCAAAATGACATTTGGCGCGCTGACAGGATTTGAGTACGTCGCGGTTTTCGGCGGGGAATGCCGAAATCCCGCGCAGCACCTGCCGCGGTCGGTATGGATTTCCGGACCCATTATTGCGCTCGTCTACATTCTTGCGACCAGCGCGGTGCTGGCATTCGTTCCGCCGAATGCCGAAGATGTGGTTGCGCCCATTCCGCAGGCTCTTGCGGTAGGATTCAAAGCTTTTGGCGCGAACGGCGCAGTGATGCCAGTGGCTGTGATGTTTTTGCTGGTTTATTATCTCGCGACGTTTTGCGCATTCTTTACGGTTAGCACGCGGCTACCGATGGTGGCGGGCTGGGATCATCTGCTGCCGGCATGGTTCTCTCGATTGCATCCACGGTACAAAACGCCGATCAATTCTGTGCTGTTCCTTGGCGCGGCTACGTTTAGTGTTGCGGTGGCTGCGATGATCGGGGTTGAACAGCAGGAATCGTACGAACTGTTACTGACGTGGAGCTTCACTTTCTATGGCATCGCTTACCTGGCGATGTTCGCCATTCCTGTGATTTCTTCGGCGAGGAAAGGCCTGCGCCCGAAGCTGTGGGTACGCCTGGCATCGGTGCTGGGCTTTGCCACAACTCTGCTCTTCGTCGTACTTTCCGTTTTTCCGGTGATCAATGTGGAGTCTTCGTCGCACTATCCGTGGAAGATCGCGGGCGTCGTTATCGGAGCGAATCTGGTTGGCTGGATGATTTACCGGCTGGGACAAGATAGAGGGGCAGCGAAAGTGGCTGCCGGATGATCGGCAACCCCCCTAGCGCAGAAACACATGCTGGGAGTCGTCCACACGGATCGTGGTTTTATGCCGAACCGCCGAGGTAACGTTGTAAACGACCAGAAAATGATCTTCGACGATCAGCAGTTCCTTCTCGGTGAGCCAGCCCACTAATGATGCACGCGGGACGAATGCCACCTGCTTTGGAGGATCTTCCTCGGTCTTCACTACTACAGCTGGCATGGCGGTCAGAGACTTGCGGATGCTCTGCGATTCTTCCGGGTTCGCCTCTCCCTGATCGGACAACTGAATGGGCTTGCCGGACTCGGTCGTCGCCACGATCGTCATGGCCACGCGGAAAGAATCGGGGGACAGCTTTCCATTTGCGCTGAAGAAGGTGACGTCGTAGTCGGGATTTTTGTAAGTCTCGCGCTCGTCGAAAACTAAGACTTTTTTCCCATTTGTCCAAAGAAGTGTCTGATCATCGCTTTGATTGGACCATCCGCAACAGCCCGTATCGGGGATGGCACTGAGGATTACGTCGCCCTTCTGATTGGAGTCGAGAATGCGCTGCAATGGTTCGGGAAGCACAGTTGGGACCCACTTTCCTGAATCGGCGATATAGGCCATCGTCGACTTGTATAGGGTCGAGGTCTGGCCGGTGACGAGTTGTGTCACGAGGAAGAATGCGTTGACACCGCTTTCAGGAACCCATGCCGCCATGGAAGGACAACTTTCTTCGCAGGAACCGGTCGGACAGCGGCAGTCGGGCAATTTGGTGGAGGCAATTTCCTGCCGACCCGCTCCTTTCAGATCGGTCCGCCACGCCTTCCATGTGATGGTTGTAGAGAGATCGATGTCCTGCCTCTCGAGCTTGCGAGACTCATTGGCAAACCAGTAAAGCGAAGCTCCGTCTGCTGAAAGGTGAGGCACCGGAACAATGTCGGTGATGGCTTGATTCGAACCGGTCTTTTCGGATTTCCGTTGCACGCCCAGATCGATGGAGGAAGCGGACTGGCCGTTCCAGATCCAGATTCTGTGGGCAGATGTGGCGTCTTCGTCGGATAGCGGCAGCGAGATCGGTGGAGCAAACAAAATTTGGCCCGGTTGATTGACTTCGACTGATGCCGGGGACTTCGCTGCCTCGGGCGGAAGCTTTACAGTTTGCTTTTGAACGAATTTGGCTGGGTCGAATTCGATCATGTCGCCGGTGGATCGCAACACCCAGAGGCGCTTGGTCTGCGCGCACAGGGGCGCGATCAGCAGGGTCAGAGCGATCGCAATGCGCAAGGAAACCTTCGTCAAGGGACGATGCATGTTATCGACTGTCGCTCGTATGAAGGTATCGGTTGAGCAACACCGGCATGGCACGCATACAGGGGCTGAAGCCGATCTCTGGGGCGCGCTTAACGGCACGCGTAAACCTGCGCCCTGATGCCAGACATCATCGTGATCTTCCTTCAACACCATTATTTCGTTTCAACTACCGGCAGTTCGATGAAGCTGGCCTGGTCCGGTGAGTGAAACACTCTCTGCACGGCTTTTTTGTAGTCCGCAGGCTTGGCCCAGAAGATGTTGGGCACAAAAGTTTGCGGATTGCGATCATAGAGCGGGAACCAACTTGACTGCACCTGCACCATGATGCGATGCCCCGGCAGGAAAACGTGGTTGGCCGTCGGCAAGGTCCAGTGATAAACAAGCGGCTTGTCGGGCGGGAGCGGCTTGGGATTTTCCAGACTCTCGCGGTAGCGTCCGCGAAAGATGTCCGCAGAGATCATCAATTGATATCCGCCCATATTCGTTTGCGGGGCGACCTCGTCTGGATAGACGTCGATGACTTTGACCACCCAATCGGAATCAGTACCGCTGGTCGAGGCAACGAGATTCACGACGGGTTGGCCGCTGATTTTCACCGGATCTTTCAATGCGTCGGAGGTAAACGCGAGAACGTCAGGTCGCCCGGAGGCTTCTCGTTGATCGTCGACGAGCCACTCTGACCAGGTGAATTCTCCGCTATATCCGACGGGTTGAATCGGACGATGGCGGAAAGGAACAGGCTTGGCCGGATCGGAAATGTATTCGTCGTAGGCAGCATCGCCCGCTCTCGGAGGGTCGAAACCTGCCTTCAAACCAGCCTCGAGAAAGAGCGGCTTCGGATGGGGAGCACAGCCCGACTCGCATCCCGCGGGCCAGGAGGGCAGAGCTCGCCACGTGTTTGTTCCCGTCTCGTATGCGGTTACGGTTGAGATATTCGCTTTCGGGGCGCCATCTTTCAGATATTGCGCGAGGAACGGACCAAGAATATTTTTTCTGAAATAGAGAGCGGTGTCGCTGCCGAACTTGAGCGCGCCGAGCGAACTGCCATCTCCGATTTCTTCGCCGTGGTACCAGGGGCCCATCACCATGAAAACTTTGTCGTTGCCGGTATCCTTCGGTTTGAGCGCTTTGTAAACCGCCGTGGCTCCGTATATATCTTCCTGGTCCCAGAGACTATCGACCAGCAGCACGGGGACTTTGAGCGGTTGAGCAGCCAGTATTTTGTCCATGGCCTGCTGCTGCCACCATGCGTCGTAACTCGGATGCTCAAGCAACTTCCGCCAGAATCCGACCTGCTCCAGGCCGTGGCGGCGGCCAAGTTCCCCGGCGGACACAGCCGACATGAAGGCGTCGTAGTCATCAAAGTGATCGGTCCACCACATCTCGCTGTTGGCGCGCGTTCCTTCTTGTTCGTAAATATATGGCATGTTCTGCTGCCGGAAGGCGCCATTGTGGAACCAGTCATCCCCCATCCATCCATCGACCATGGGATTCATCGGGACGGAAACCTTCAGGGCGGGATGCGGATTCACCAGCGCCATCAACGGCAGGAACCCGTCGTAGGAGATTCCGAGAATACCGACTTTACCGTTGCTCTCGGGGATGTTCTTCACAAGCCAATCGATGGTGTCGTAGGTGTCAGTGGCGTGGTCCACCGGCGTCGGGTTCAGGGGGCCGTGCAGGGGACGTGTCATCACGTAGTCGCCTTCGGAGCCGTACTTCCCTCTCACGTCCTGCACTACGCGAATGTATCCACCATCGACGATGACGTCGAGCGCGTTATCGTAGCCGTTCAGAATGGGCGCAAGGTGCGAACTGTTGGCATGGGCGAGCTGGCCGCTTGCGTTATAGGGAGTGCGCGTCAGCAAAATGGGGGCATTCTTCGCTCCTTTCGGAATGACGATGACGGTGTGCAGTTTAATGCCGTCACGCATTGGGATCATCACGTCGCGCTTGATGTAGTCGAAGCGGTCAGTAACGGGCACCAAGCGTTCAGGCGTCTCGCTGGGAAGAGAGGCGGTTTGCGCGATAGAAAGCTGAGAGAGGAACAAGGCTGCCAGGATCGTCGTAGTGGTGAACCGGACAAGCGCGGCTAATTTCATTCAGGGGCCCTCGGGAATCGACGATGTTACCTTGCAAGGGTTGGGGTTGCAAATCAAACGGGCCGCAGTTGCGGATGGGCGGGGGTCCAAGCGAAGACAGAAAGATGGTAGGCTACAAAAATCGTTCAAACGGGGCGCGCGAAGCGTGCCGGTCTGAATGATGGCATCCCTTATAATGAACTTACGCAAATGGGGATCCTGTTGCTCGCTCGGTAGCCGGTTTCAAGCTGAGCGATGGTTGCAAGGCCGCTTGCACTGCTCAACTTATGCCGGTTGATTCAACGAATCCAAAACCAGGACTCGAAGCCGCAAGTCTGACCGACGTGGGACTTCTGCGCGCGAATAATGAGGATTCCTATCTCTATTGGGAGCCGGAATCCGACGAAGAATTCCGCCGCAAGGGACGACTAGCAATTGTGGCGGATGGCATGGGCGGGTACGAGGGTGGGCAAGAAGCGAGCCGGCTGGCGGTGGAAACGGTTCGGCACCTCTATGACGAGCAATTCAGTGGCGAGCCGCAGGCCGCTTTGATTGCGGGGCTTCAAACGGCTCACCATGCAATCCAGCGGTATGCCGAAGAGCATCCCCAGTTTTTAGGAATGGGAACGACGTGTACGGCCTTGGCCATCGTGGGCCCTCAACTTTATTTCGCGCATATTGGCGACAGCCGGCTGTATTTAGTGCGCGGAACGGTGATGTCGCGACTGACGCGGGATCACTCTTACGTGGGCCGACTGGTGGAGACGGGCATCGTGCGGCCGGAAGACGCCGAGTCGCACCCGCAACGTCACATTTTGACTGCTGCGCTCGGATCGGGACACGAGATCCTGCCAGATCGCCCCGAGCATCCTGTTCCGTTACAGGATGGGGACCGGCTGATTCTTTGCACCGACGGATTGTGGAGCGTGGTGGGAGAACAAGAGATCGCGCAGGCTGTGAAAAATTATTCACCCGCAGAAGCGTGCCAAAGGTTGGTCCGCAAGGCGTTGGAGCAAGGCGGTCCCGACAACGTGACTGTGATCATACTGCGCGTGTCGGCGAACTGAGTTTAAGTACGCAAGATTTTGCAAACCTGATAGTTTTCCACAAGCCGACTGACCCAAAGTCCCGCCAATAAACTGCAATCATCTTCACATCGGAGCGTCCGCGCGTCGGTGTCGTATGTGAGAACTCGCTGATTTTATAAGGATTTAAATCCGACTGTCTGAACCATTCGTTGGCAAAAGACTTGCAATGTCGCTTGGGTCGATTATGTCTATTACTTTAATTGACTTTGTGGCATAATCTTGGGCCATCGAAGGAATTTGCAAAATGAAAGTCTCCCAAAAAGGTCTTTATGCTCTACAGGCGATGATGATGCTTGCCCGGCATCATCATCAGGGCGCGATCAAAATCCGCGAGATCGCCTATGAAGAGGCACTGCCGGAGAAGTTTCTCGAACTGATCCTGCTGGAACTGAAGAATGCGCGACTGGTGGAAAGCGTCCGCGGCGCCAAAGGCGGGTATCAGTTACGCCGGGCTCCCGATGATGTGGCGCTTGGTGAAATCATTCGACTGATTGATGGCCCAGTGGCTCCATTTGGCGATGCCGATCAGTTGCGCGCCCTGATCGAACGTGATCTCCCGCAACGGGCGCTATACCAGGTGTTTCTGGATGTGCGGAATGCGGCCGCCAGCATCCTCGATCACACAACTCTGGCGGACTTGATTGCCGACGAGGTGCCGCGCGGGGGCAAGGTGCGGCGACCGCTAAAAAATCAGAAAAAAGAAATGGCCAGCATTCTCCCTATGGTGGTTGGAGGACAGAAGGGTGAATAAGGGCCTGGTTCTACTGCTTTTGCTCGCAATGGTCTGCAGCGCCGCGGCGCAATCGAGTCCTACGGTGATCCGCGTGGGAGCATTCCCGAACATCACGCACGCTCAGGCGATGGTGGGAAAGGCGAATGCGTGGTTCGACAAGGCGATGGGGCCGCAGGTGAAGATTCAATGGACAAGCTTCAACGCGGGTCCATCGGCCATTGAAGCTTTATTTGCCGGCGCGATCGATATGACGTACGTCGGGCCGAATCCTGCGATCAACGGGTATGTTCGGTCCAATGGCGAAGCCCTTCGGGTGATTGCCGGCGCGGCAAGCGGTGGGGCGTCATTGGTCGTACGCAGTGACGCCGGAATCAATAAGCCGGAAGACTTTCACGGAAAGCGCGTTGCCTCTCCTCAATTCGGGAACACGCAGGATGTGGCGCTGCGGGACTGGCTGAAGAAGAACGGTCTGCGGACGAACGATAAAGGCGGCGACGTGCAGATAGTTCCGATGGCGAATCCAGATCAGCTGACGATGTTCCTGAAGAAGGATCTGGATGCAGCATGGGCGCCTGAGCCCTGGGCTACGCGGCTGATCCACGAAGGAAACGGCAGGCTGTTCGTCGACGAGCGGTCCCTGTGGCCGAACGGGCAGTTTGTGATTGGCCTGCTCGTGGTGAATACGAAATTTCTGAAGGCGCATGCCGATCTTGTGAAGAACTGGATCCGCGCGCACGTCGATCTTACCGACTGGATTAACGCGCATCAGAACGAAGCGAAAAAGCTGCTAAACGAACAGATTCAGCGGGAGACCAACAAGGCGCTCCCTGCCGACGTTCTGAATGAGGCATTTTCCCGGTTACAAGTCACGTACGACCCGCTGCACGCCGCGCTTAGCAGTGCTGCACAACAGGCGTTTGATGATGGATTTCTTGGCCGCCAGATGCCGGATCTATCGAATTTATACGATCTGGGGCCGCTCAACGAAGTTCTCGCAGAGAAGAAGCGAAAGGCAATTCAATGAGTACGAATGCACAAGTTGTTCCGCGCAGATTCGCGGCCGCGGTGGACGCGCGCATCCCGGCGCATGGCACCCGCCGGGGCCCGGTTTCAATCGGACATCTGGAACCGGCGCACCTCGGCGTCCCCAAGGTTGGGCTGAGCGAAATCTGCCTGAGCTATCGAACACAGAGTGGGGAACGGTTGCTCGCGCTTGATCACATCAATCTGCAAGTGCAGGCGGGAGAGTTTGTCTGCATCGTGGGCCCCTCCGGCTGCGGTAAGTCGACGCTGCTGCACCTGATCGCGGGATTACATTCGCAGTCTTCCGGGCAAATCCTAGTCGACGGGAATCCCGTGGAAGGCACCGGAACCGACCGCATCATGATCTTCCAGGATCATGGGTTGTTTCCATGGCTCACAGTTGGGGAGAACGTTGAGTTCGGAATGAAGATGAAAGGCGTGCCGAAAGCCGAGCGGCGCGACAAAACTGAATACTACCTTCAGTTGGTGCATCTCGCGAAATTCGAAAATAGTTATATCCATCAACTGTCGGGAGGGATGCGGCAGCGGGTTGCCATCGCGCGCGCACTCGCTACCGAGCCCGACGTTCTGCTGATGGACGAGCCTTTTGCCGCGCTGGATGCCCAGACCCGCGACTTGCTGCATGACGAACTCGAGCGCATCTGGACTGAGACCGGCCGCACGATTATTTTCGTCACACACAACGTGCGAGAGGCTGTCCGGCTGGGGGATCGAGTCGTGCTGATGACGTTCCGGCCGGGGCGCGTGAAAAACGAGTTTCCAATCGAATTGCCGCGGCCGCGGAGCCTGGAAGATCCCGAAGTTGCAGTCACGGCCCGGGCTGTGCTGGACGAACTTCGTGATGAAACCAACCGCTCGCTCGAGGCGGAATACAAGAATGGGATGAAGCCACGAATCTCGCCGGGAGCCGCCGAATGAAGCGCGCGCTACGATTTATCGTTTTTTACTCCGCATTACTTGGGCTCTGGACACTGCTGGCCGAACTGAAGATCTGGCCGCCTTATCTATTCCCTAGCCCGTGGGGCGTCGCGCAGGCTTTGTATGGTGGGTTTCAGGATCACACCTATTGGATCGCGATTCGGGTAAGCATGCAGCGGGTGCTGCTGGGCTATGGCATCTCAGTGCTGCTGGGAATGGCGCTGGGGTTGGGAGTGGCAAGCAACAAGTTCCTCGAAGAGACCATGGGAGGATTGCTGGTCAGTCTGCAGAGTTTGCCCAGTATTTGCTGGTGGCCTCTAGCGCTGCTTTGGTTTGGGCTGAATCAGAATGCGATTCTGTTCGTTGTCATCATGGGATCGTTGTTGTCCGTCACCCTTGCGATGGAAGATGGCAGGAAGCAGATGCCGAAAATATTCGGGCAGGCGGGCCGAAATCTTGGAGCGAAGGGATTCAAGTTGTTCTGGTACGTATTGTTGCCGGCGAGTTTGCCATTCATCGTCTCGGGCTTGAAGCAAGGATGGGCATTCGCATGGCGCTCGCTGATCACCGCGGAGATGCTCTACCTCAGTCTCGGGCTTGGCCAGGTTCTGATGATGGGCCGGGACCTGAACGACATGAGTGCTGTTATCGCGGTCATGCTGCTGATCATCGCGATCGGGTACGTAGTGGACGGCGTCGTGTTCAAAGGCATGGAGCGGCATCTGCAGAACAAGTGGGGGTTGACGCCGGCCAGCTAGTTTTTCCGCCTGGCAGAAATTCACAGCGTTTTAACAACGGCAGAGGCATTTTTATGTGTTAATGTCTACTAAGTAGATAGTAATAGTTATAAACTAGAGGCGGCGCGGTCCCAGTTGAGAAGCGCCACTCGAGCGAGATCAAGAAGAGTTCACATCGCGGCCGGAGATGCGCGTGCGCTCTTTCCCTCCCCCAAGCCTGCTGTTGAGAAAGAAGTTCAACTTAAAAAAGGAGAGGACTGTCCTTCCATGAAATCCACCCGATTGTTACTTACGAACGCCCTGGCGCTGGCAACCTTGTCAGCCGGCCTGTGGGCCCAAACCCAGAGTGCGGCGAACTCAGCTCCGCCTAATCCTGCGGAGACGGCGAGCGCCTCACCCGCTCCCCAACCGCCGGTTACGGCCGCGGATATCCAAGCACTCAAAGACGCCCTCGCGGCGCAGCAGCAGCAGATTGAGGCTTTGAAAAACCAGTTGCAGCTGAGAAATGAAGCCAAAGCTTCCGTCGCCGCACCGGCGATAACGCCGACGCCCGCTCAGCCGGTTACTCTGGCCTCGGCGGATATTGCTCCGGATCCATCGACCGCTTCATCGGCCCCTCAGGCATCACAGGGACCCAACAATGCGGCGAGCGGACCCGCTCCCCAAAATGTCCAGGCTGGCAGTTCCGACGAAAGGATTCGGAACCTGGAACGTCAGATCAAAGGATTAGGACCGATCTCGTTCAGCGGCGATATTCGACTGCGGGGAGAACCTTTCTTCGGAGGACCTGACGATCAATCGCAAGACCGCGCTCGGGCCCGTGTACGTGTTCGCTTTAATGCACTCGCGGACCTTGGCTCGCAATTCCGGGCCGGTATCACACTGGCGAGCGGCGATGTGAATGACCCGACAAGTACGAACCAGACCCTGACCGGCTTTTACTCTAGGAAAGCGGTGGCACTGGACCAGGCGTTCCTGGAATTCCGGCCAGACCAGTTCAAGGCACTCACTCTCGTCGGCGGCAAATTCCGCTATCCGTGGTTCAACACCGAGCTTACGTGGGACAAGGATCTGAATCCTGAGGGGGCGGCAGAGACTCTCGGCTTCAAACTTGATACGCCAGTCCTCAAGCGGATTGCGCTGGTCGGATTCCAGTTGCCGTTTGCCGAGGTTGCTGGAACCGCATCCACGGACAAGCGCATTACGCAACAGATTACGTACGGTGGACAGCTGCAGACGGCGTGGCAGTTGGCTCCGCATGTGACCCTCAGCGCCTATTCCGGATTCTATGATTTTCGAGGAGCGGATTCCGTGGCGTATGCGCTGGCCAAGGCAAGCAGCAAAAATCCGCAAACCCCTCTGACAGGGCTCCTGCCACTCGCATCCGGCAATCCGGTGCAGGATTCCACATACACAACCACCGCAACCACGATCATCAGTATTGGCGGGACTAACTATCCCACTGGAGTTTCGACGGTCTCGAACGCCCAGTTCGCGTCGAAATTCGATTTATTTGACAACATCGCCAAACTCGATATCGACAGCGGCCATCCGAGGCTACCGATATCATTCGTCGGGGATTATGTGCAGAACATGGAAGCATGCGGAAACCTGGCGAATATTGTTGCGGCTCCGACCAACACTTCGACCGCTACATACAAGCAGACAGTGAACGCTCCATGCAAATCGAACCAACGCAGGGGATACTGGGCTGAGGGTCGCGTGGGACGTTTGCAGGAGAAAGGTGACGTTCAATTCGGCTATACGCACATTTACATCGAGCGTGAAGCCGTGCTGGGCAACTTCAATTACAGCGACATCCGGCAGGGCACCAACGTTACGCAACATCGCTTTGATGTGTTCTACCAATTCGATCGCAGCGTGCAGTTGGGCTTCACCGCTCTGGTTGGTCGTCCGCTAGCGACGACCGAGCCGTGGCTCACTCGGTTGCAGTTCGATAGCATTTACATCTTCTGACGGTTGTCGATTTCTGAAGCTCCGGCTTCAGACGGGCTGCCGGTCCGGTTTTGGCTTCTCTCCTTTGCCGGGCCGGCGGTTAGATATCCATCGTAGAATCGTGCCTAGAATTTACTTTATGAACTCCAGACGAACTTTTCTGAAAACTTTGCCCGCATTCGTGAGTCTCGCTAGCCTTCCGAAATGGGCCCAAGCGGACAGCGGAGGGAATACCATTTCCATCCCGGGCGAAGACGGGATGATTGTGCGCTCCGCCCGCTTCTTCGATCTCGAAACTCCGGTGGACTACCTGAACACGTGGCTGACGCCGGTCCCTCACTTTTTTGTTCGCAATCACATGCACGAGCCTATCGAACTGGATGCGGGCACATGGCATTTGTCGATTGGCGGAGAAGTTGAGAAGCCGCTGACGCTTTCTCTCAAGGATCTATCCAAATTCGACACGCATTCGGTCGTGAACACGCTGGAGTGCGCTGGGAATGGGCGCGGGTTCCAGCGTCCACAGGTGCCGGGAATCCAGTGGGGCAAAGGAGCCGTCAGCACGGCGAAATTTTCCGGACCCCGGCTGCGCGATGTTCTCGAAAAAGCGGGCGTTAAGCCTTCCGGTAAACATGTAATGTTTCGTGGCCTTGACGAAGTGCCGGGTAAAGTCCCGCCATTCATCCGTAGCATCCCGATCGAGAAGGCCATTGACTCGGACACCCTGCTTGCGACTCACATGAATGGTGCGGTATTGACGAAGCATCATGGCTTCCCTGCCCGAGCGCTTGTTCCTGGCTGGATAGGAGCGGCGTCGTGCAAGTGGATTACAGAGATCAAAATTTTGGATTCGGAATTTGTTGGTAACTTTATGAGCCCAGGATACCGGCTACCCAATCAGCCGGTGAAACCCGGCGAAGCGGTAAAACCGGAGGACACGCATCCGGTCACAGGATTGAGCGTGAAATCGGTGATTGTCGGTCCGTTGGATGGATCGCAAGTGAAGCCGGGGCAGATCGCGGTCCATGGCGCGGCTTGGGCCGGTGAAGCGAACATTGTGAAGGTCGAAGTTTCGACAGATGGCGGCGCGACGTGGAAAATGGCGACGCTCGGGCATGAGCAAGCTCGATATACCTGGCGCTTATGGCGGCATGAGTTCACCGCTAAATCCGGCGATCAC
>JASLEQ010000241.1 GCA_030151135.1 Candidatus Sulfotelmatobacter sp.
TGTACTGAGAGCTCCTAGGAGGCGGGTAGTGGGTTGCAATACCAGTCACACCCAGAGGAAGGACCGGTAATTGCGCTGCTGAAATGACGTTTCCGCTTGTCAGGTTCTTTCCAGGATTGTCGAGTGATACGCCGTTAAGCGTCGGGTTCGGATCGCCCGGAGGATTCACGGCACCGTTGTACATATCGTTGCCCTGAATGCGTTCGTAGGTGAGACCGTAGCCACCGCGGAGAACAGTCTTCGCATGGCCGGTTAAGTCATAAGCGAAACCGATGCGCGGTCCGAAGTTGGCCCACGAGTCGTTGACGAGACCCTTGGGAACACCATTGACGCCCCCAACTCCGATCCCATTGAGATAGAAGTTGTAGCCGCCGAAAGCACTCTCGGAGACCAATCCCTTGCTGGGACCTCCGGGACATAGGGTTGCGCTTGAATTCGGGCCGCAGATGTTGCCTGTGTAGCTTTTTGTCGCAGGGTTATATTCGAACGTCGCTGCGTTTGCAGGGTTATACAGATTCGGGTAGAAGTTCGAGGACAGGTGGCTTGCCTCGTACGTGTGCGGAATTCCATCCCACCGCAGGCCAAGGTTCAAGGTTAGCCGGTTGTTGACGCGCCAGTTGTCCTGAACATAAGCGGCTGGGGAGACGTTATTCCAGTGCCCGCTGATCTGGGCTCCATCTTCGGAGTACGACTGGGCATAGCCGAGCAGGTAGTCTGCGAAGTCGTATCCGCAGCTGACAGTGCTCGACGTAGTGCAACCGGTCGGGCTGGTGAAGGATCCGTTGAAGTTGAAGCTGCCTTCGGTGGTGGCGAAAGCATCCTGGATCTTCTTGTAGATGGCGTAGCTGAAACCGAACTTCAGCTGATGCACGCCCTTGGTCCAAGAGAGATCATCGCGAATCTGATAATCATCCGCTTTGTTGTTCCAAGGCATCCAGTTCACCGTGTAGTCGGTGCCGGTAACGCCGCTCAGGTTGATCGCGGGAATGCGGCTATCGGCATTGGTTCCCGAGAACAGTCGATTGAACGTGAAACCACTGGGTGCGGTGTACAGGTTTGAGGGAAGGATGTGGATCCGGTTTCCATTGTAGTTGAACGCGATTTCGTTCAGCAGCGTTGGACTTATCACGTGCGTCGCATGAACGACCGCGCTATAAGACGGATTTCCGAAGGTGTTGCTGATCGCAGGATCGTTGTCACCGCTCCACATGGTGGTTCCATAGGACTGTGCCACCTGCTCGGAGATCCAGTGACCGAAGATGGAGAACTTGCTGTTGAACTGGTGGTCAACTCGGGCAATTTCTTCGGTCAGCGTGGTCGGTGAGTTGTTGCCGCCCTGGAAGAAGCTGCTCGAGGTGGTTGGAGCCGGGAAGATCCCGCCGTAGGCTCCCCCCGCTGTCAACAGAGCCTTAGCATTCGGGCTGATCAGACAGCTAGGAATGGTGTTGTTCGGGAACGGTTTTCCTGGGGTGAGGGTTGCGAGAACAGCCGCACCGCAGTTCGCCCCGAATCCGCTTATGCCGGTAGGCACGACTGCATCAACGGTCTTGCCATTTACGGTTGTTGGCAAAACCGCGCCAGCAGCCGTCGGATACGCGCTGGTTGGCGGCACCAACTGATTCAACAAGCCGCCGTCGACTTCCCGGCGCCACTCCTGGTTGTAAAAGAAGAACGTCGGGTGGCTCTTGGCAATCGGAACCTGTCCGCCAAAGTTGAAGCCGAAGATGTTGTATCGCAGTTCGGAAACTTTGTTCGGATAGGGATTGAAGTAATTGCGGGCGTTTAGATCATCGTTGCGGAAGAACTCCCAAGCTTCGCCGTGATACTCCTTGGTTCCGGACTTGATCACCGTGCTGATTTGCGAAGCGGTAGCGAGGCCGTACTCCGCACTGTAGTTCGAGGTCATGTTGCGGAATTCGGCGATGGAATCGAGTGATGGCATGACGCTGCCGCTGCTGCCGCCTCGGTCAAGGTTTTCGCCACCATCGATGAGTTGCAGGTTATGACCGGCACGTTCACCGTTGATGCTGACGGTGCTATCGCCGCTGACAGGAGTGAACGACACTCTCGACATCTGCAAGCTGACCGCGCCGGGCGCCAATGCGAACAGCTCATAGAGACTGCGTCCGTCGGTTGCGAGCTGCGTCACTTGTTGTCCGGTGATGACATTGCTCTGTTCGCTGCTGTCTGTCTGCACAGCGACGGCGTTTGCCTCCACCGTGATCTGCTCCTGGGTGCTCCCGAGTTGCAGCTTGAAGTCAACGCGAGTACGGTCACCTACGTTAAGGGTGACGCCGGTCTGCTCAGCCAGTTTGAAACCCGCGGCCGAGGCTTTTAGCGTGTAGTGACCAATGTGAAGATCGGGCGCGACATATTGACCATCGGTGTTGCTGGTCAGAGTACGTTGCACTCCAGTCTCGTTATTTGTGATGGTAATCGTTGCAGAAGTGACGGCAGCACCGGAAGGATCCGTAACGGTACCGACGATTGTCGCTTCCTGAGCCAAGCCCTGCGCTACAAATAGCAGAACTAAGGCGCCCAGGAGAGCGGAAAATCGAATATCCCATTTCTGCAGCCAACCGAAACTCCCGGCTTTCGCGGGCGAGAGTTGTTTCATTTGCCAGCCTCCAGATTGAGTCGACCGGGGCCGTGAGACACAGGGGACAGGCCCGGGCGTTCCGAGAACGTTTACGGTGTTACATCTAGTCAATGAGCGTTGTCAAGCGCAAAATCGTTATCGTGCGCGCCATTTGACAAAATCTCGGGCGAAATCTGACCCGTTCGGGATATACTCGGCGGCAGCATTCGCAGATGCCGCGTGGAGCGCGGTTATACGAATGCCGAGTGAAAGGCGCCTCTTCGAAGGAGACGATTCCCATGCTCCTGCGGCTGTTGTACAAATTGGTGCTCTCTGTTTCCTTGGTCCCCATTCTTGCGTCATTTGCTTTCAGCCAAACCGCGGAAAAGAACCCTTTGATTCAAGAGTTTCCGGTGATTCTGCAGCGGGCCCTGAAGGCTGGAAAAACGGGAGTTGGAACGAAGATCGAGGCAAAGTTATCGGTGGCAACCTTGGTTAACGGGAAAGTCGTTCCGCGGGACGCCATCTTCTCCGGCGAGGTGGTTGAGTCAGAGGCAAAGCATGGGGAGGAGCCTTCGCGGCTCAGCATCTGCCTGCGCTCAGTTACGTGGAAAGAGGGGTCAGCCGTGGTGAATGCCTATCTGACCGCCTGGTATTATCCAACAGTCACAGTTTCGGGACCCGATTTGCAGTATGGCCCCGGGCAATCCCCCACGCGAAACTGGAACTATGGTGCCGGGGAATACCCGAATCCAAATTCACCTTCCTACAAGCCTTTTCCGACGTCCGACACTGGAAAAGATTCGGGCGTGCCCACCGCCAGTTCGACGGCATCAACGAGCGCCAGCACGATGAAGGACGTGGAAATGCAACAGGTTAATGGAGATCGTCTCGTTCTCGTGTCGAAGCGGTCGAACATAGCCCTCGATCGCATGGCGACGTACGTGGCCGTGGCCGGTAACTTGTCCGCGCTTAAGTAACCCTCCCCAATACCGCGGCGGAATCTCACAGCACTGCCTCTGACCTGCCTGCCTTGACCTTCACGCAGGGGTATGCTAAAAGCGTCCGTCGACCGTAATCGTTAACGGAGTCGCATTTATCTCTCAGTGAGCGCGGGGAGCGTACTGATGAAAACCCGTATTTTTTGTTGTTCCATTGCATTCTTTGTCCTCTTAAACGCGGTGATTCTCTCCGCCCAGGACAATTCAAATTCTCTATACCTGGATCCCAAACAACCGATCGATGTTCGTGTAAACGACCTGGTCAGCCGCATGACTCTCGAAGAGAAGGCCTCGCAGCTCGTCAACCAGGCAAGGGCGATTCCGCGCCTTCAGGTTCCTCAATATGACTGGTGGAGTGAAGCTCTGCACGGTGTAGCCAACGCTGGAACAGCCACCGTTTTTCCAGAGCCCATTGGACTGGCGGCTACCTTTGATGATGCCTTGATTCATCAGATGGCGATTGTGATTGGCACCGAAGCCCGCGCCAAGCACGAAATCGCTGTCAAGGAAGGACGGCGCGACATCATGGAAGGCCTGGATTTCTGGTCTCCGAATATCAACATCTTTCGTGATCCGCGATGGGGACGGGGGCAGGAGACCTATGGCGAAGATCCGTTCCTCACAGGACGTATGGGAGTAGCGTTCGTGACCGGATTGCAAGGCGATGATCCGAAATATTTCCGCGTAATCTCAACACCGAAACACTATGCCGTCCACAGCGGTCCAGAACCTTCGCGACACAGCATTGATGTGCAAGTCTCAAAGCACGACATGGAGGATACATACCTCGCGGCGTTTC
>JASLEQ010000821.1 GCA_030151135.1 Candidatus Sulfotelmatobacter sp.
GTGCGAAGGGGATCAGCCCCTCTGCAGGAACCACCACTTCATCCCTCTGTTCTCCTGGTACTCGGCAGCCGGTTGTGACGCCGTCTGTCCAGGCCGCGGCTAACGGCTTGAACTCGGCGTCACCTTCCAAAGCTGGGCCAATGCCTTGGCCGCATCCGAGAGTGCCCGCTTTTCGGCGTTCACGGGCGACTCGCTGATGCGCGCTCTCCGTGCAATCGGCATTCGATATCGTGAAGGCTTTCCGGTAATGCTGGTCTCGTAAATGTCGCGTACCGCATTCTCGAACGTGCGCTTCAGGTTCATGGTTACAGGGAGACTCTGTCCTGGAGTTTTGCTTGTCATCAGAGGGGACTCTACTTTCTTTGTTTTCCAGAACTTTACGAGTGAAGGGACCCGGCAGCAATACAGCGTTGCACCCAAGTTGTTCTAACGTCTTTACCTAAGAAGTCGAGAAGCACCTGACGCCATGCCCATTCAACTCCGTAGGGGAGCATCTAGGCCGCTTTCATTTCGGTGATCGCGCAACTCCGCAGAGCCTGTAACGCGTAGAGTGCATCATCGAGAAACTGTTGTTCCTCGATGTGATCGCCACTGGTAACGAAAAGCTCCCGGATGCGATCCAGGATGGCCAGTTCCGCCTGGCTGATCCGCTCCGGCACTTTTTCTCGATCTGTTTCGTACAGGGCCGCTTCGTAGAGGGCATGCCAACTCACATTGGCCTTCATTGGGTTACCGGACTGCACTGTTCTCATGCTTTGCTACCAGAATGGTGGAATGAGGGGTGAACCAGTTGCAGATTAGCTTTAGGCCGAGAGGACGAGCTATACGGTGATTCTGGTAGGGAAATCTTGCTGAGGGGCGTAGTGGTGGAAGGGTTTAGAACCCTTCCACGGACTTCTGCTACGCTGCATTCTTTGAAGAACCTCTGCGGGTTCGGGGACGCTCCGCTTCGGACTCTTCGCCTTCTTCTGCTTCCGCATCTTCACCGCCCATGGCTTCCGAGTTTATCTCTTCAGCCAAGTCGGTCAGCTTCTGGTCTGTCTGCTTCTCCTCTTCCAGCGTCTGTTCCAGCAGGTTTACGTGCTCGTCCTCGCCCAGCAATTCCGCCAGGGTTCGAACGGTGCCGTATCCCGCAATCTCATAGTGCTCGACCCTCTGGGCCGCGCCAATGATTCCCGCATCCATGACAGGGTCTTCATAGTCCTCTTTCATGGTTTCTGCCGCTTCTTTCACCAGACCTTCCATGCCGAGACACTTCTTGCCGGTGGGCTTCTCTTCTAACATTTCGAAAATCTGCTCCAGCCGCGAAACGTGTTCCGACGTCTGGCGCAGATGCTCTTCGAACGCCTGCCGTAGTTCGTCGTTCGACGCTGCTTTCGCCATCTTGGGCAGGGCTTTTACCAGTTGGGTCTCAGCGTTATAAAGGTCCCGCAACTCATCAATATAGAGTTCGCGCACTGACTCGTTCGGCATTGAATCCTCCTCTTGCTCGTATGTACCAGCGTCTCGGAGCGGAGTGGCAAGACCTGGGCTTATAACCGGAAAGTATTTTTCTGAAGCGCCGCAAACAATACCCCAGATGCTGTATGAAAATCTGATATCCGTCGGCCCGCGGAGAAGCTGAAATCCCTTCCCAGAATGGTGCCTACACAAACGTTTTTCTAGCGTGTCAGAGCTCTGATCGTTCGGGAATTAAATTCGCCCAAAGCTGGGTGGGGCGATGTATCATGACGCGTTCTAATAATTATCGGCAGTCCGGAAGGTCGAGATCGAATTATGGCGATTGCGAGCCCGAACACGGGCACTTCTACTATCTCTGGTGGTACGGGACAAAGCTACGGCCCGGCGCTGGCCACTGTCACCACGCTGTTTTTCATGTGGGGCTTCCTGACTTGTTTGAACGACATTTTGGTCCCCCACCTGAAGTCGATCTTCGACCTGAACTACACCAGGGTCATGCTTATCCAGTTCGCCTTTTTCGGCGCCTATTTCATCTTTTCTATTCCTTCGGCAAAAATCATCGATGCGATCGGCTATCAGCGGTCGATGGTCGCTGGCCTGCTTACCATGGGATTAGGCGCCTTCCTCTTCGTCCCAGCCGCCAGCGCACCTTCGTATCCTTTATTCCTAGGCGCGCTCATCGTGCTCGCTGCGGGAATTACGTGCCTCCAGGTTGCTGCCAATCCTTACGTCACGGTGCTAGGGAAGCCAGAAACCGCATCGAGCCGTCTGAATCTCACGCAGGCTTTCAACTCTCTGGGCACTTTCTTGGCTCCGTTCTTTGGAGGCCTATTCATCCTGACCGCGGCGCCCAATATGAAGGAAATCCGGGCGCTGTCCCCCGACGCATTGCAAGCCTTCCGGCTGCATGAGGCGGCAACCGTGAAGACGCCCTACGTTGGCCTGGGCATTGCGCTGGTCGTGCTGGCGGCGGCCATTGCCAGTTTTAAGCTGCCGAAAATCGAACATGCCCAGCACCAGCTTGGCGAAGAGGTGCACGACTCCATATGGAAGCACCCGAATCTGATCTTTGGCGCGATCGGCATTTTCGTCTACGTCGGCGCTGAAGTTTCGATTGGCAGTTTTCTCGTGAACTACTTTGGCCAGCCGGAAATTGGAGGGTTGACGGAAAAAGTGGCCGCCAGTTTCGTCGCCTTCTATTGGGGCGGCGCGATGGTCGGCAGGTTCATCGGTTCGGCTCTGCTCCAGAAGATCAAGACCGGCGGATTGCTTGGCTTATGTGCCGTATGTGCCGCAGCCCTTGTCACTCTCTCCATGCTGACAAACGGTCATGTCGCCATGTACAGCATCATTCTCGTCGGCTTCTTCAACTCGATCATGTTCCCCAGCATCTTCACTCTTGGCGTCGCGGAACTCGGCCCTCTCACCGGGGATGGTTCCGGTGTGATGATTATGGCGATCGTAGGCGGGGCTATTCTCCCCGTCGCCCAGGGCTGGATCGCCGACCATATTGGGATCCATCACGCATTTTTCTTGCCCGTAATATGCTACCTGTACATTTTGTTCTTCGCCTTCATCGGGTCGAAGCCCAATAGCGAGCGGTATTCCAACGCTTAAGGGCGATTTCTATGCCGCGGTATTATTATGAGGTTCGTAGCTAAAACGATTTAAAAGCACAT